>NZ_JBFTRS010000021.1:0-109187 GCF_056399645.1 Massilia sp. 01N417
TGCATCGCCAGCTGGGCTACCGACACCGACTCGTCGCACGCTTGCTGCGCCAGCTGTCGCTTGAACTCCAGCGGATAGTTCGTGCTGCGCCGACGCTTCTTTTGTTCTGCTTCACCCGCCAAGATAGTCCCCGCTAAAAAATAGTGGGGACTATGTTGAGTGGCGCGCTGGCAGGTGTCTACACGGTGCAGGGATGACGCTTACCTTCAAGTATTGGAATGCAACCGCAGGATTCCCGTTTCAGTCCTTTGAGATGGAAAAATGGGTCTGTGGCTTGAGCTTCTGGTTTCTGACGAATCAAAAAGACTATTTCCTTACGATCATTGAAAAACTGAATACCAGCTCGTCGTACTCGCAGCGGGTGAATAATGAAATCACGCGCGCAAAAAACATTGTGGCCAATGTCAGACGGTACGAGAAAGATGAAATGCCGCTCAAAGCCGAGAGCGAGATCAAAAAGCTGTTCCGACTATGAAAATTTGATTAGCACTGAATCTGGGTAGGTTTGGTCAGCACCATAAAGGCAAGTCTGAGTGGCCTGGTGGTTAACGAGCGTCGGAACTTGTCGAGCACCAGGCCGTCTACTTAGGCTTGGAGCCACCGATTAATGGATGACGACGAACTGCCTACCTCCTCGGGAGCAGAATCACTCCGACCAATCGTCTCTGCAGGAGCTGGATCACTACGCGTAAGCAGGGGCGCGGGGACGTCGTGATGATGGCGGGGGCCTCCACCATTGACGGTTCGATCTACTTCGAGCTGGTTGGCAACGCTCACGATCGTTTCTGTGTGCGCCGTCCGCGACCTCAGCCAGGTCGAGATCGCGTCAATCTGCTGTTCGACATCACCGGCCGGATGGCCTGTTTCAGCGATGTATCGTTCAAGGGCCAAACGCACGAGTTTTCCACGTTCGCGCACCGGTGTCATCGCCAGCAGCGTATGAACGTCGGGCGCCTCCTGAAAAGTCAGGCTGATCCGAACCGTGATCTCGGTGCCGATTTTCGGCGGCTTTTCCGTTTGTCCCGTCATGGGAAGTCCCAGCATCAGGACTGAAGCAAGGACAGCAAGCCGAGGCGGCAGAAGCCTTCTGCCACCATCATCCGCGGCTCGTCGCTGGAAACAGCATTGGGGTATCGTTGTTTCAGCCCGTCGAGGAGCAGCTCGGCGCCGCCACCGCCAACGATGATCCCGTCCAGTACTGCAGCCTTCTGGCCAAACACCCGGTTGGCCTCATCCATCACTACCGCTTCAAAGCCAGCTTTTGCTTGCCGCAGCAGATGCGACACATCGACCCGCTCCCCGAAGTGCTTGATGCCGCCACTGCGCACCGCCGTCTCCACCACGTCGAGGGACGTCGGCAGCTTGGCCTGCGCCAGCGCGCTGGACATGCCGTCATAGACCAGGTGCATTCCCGCGCAAGATACGGCCGCGTACTCCATCATTGCGCCCTGATCGGATAGGGCAAAGTCAGTGGTGTAATGGCCGATCTCGATTACGCCCCAGGCTTCGTTGTCGAGGTCTCGTTGGGGATGCGGACTACCGTTACTTTGGATCGAGAGCCACTGCAGCGGTGCGTCCGCCTGGCTCTGGACCATCACTTTGAGCGTCTGGCCCGGCAGGAGCCGCGGCATGAGCAAGTCCGCGATGCGCTTGCGAAGTGTGTCGCGCTGCGGCCCAACGAATTTAGCCGGCAAGCCCATCACCAGATGAACCCGGGCGGGCGGATTGCCGAACGCCTGCATGGCCTTGCGCCATGCCCCCAGTACCAGCGCATCGTGCTGGGGGCTCTCGATCCAGTCCGCGTTTTGCCCCGTATAGACTTCGGAGCGGCCCTGCCGCAGGGCGGTCTCGCCGAAGAAGTATCGACGGCCGTCCAACTCGACAGTCTCGAGCTCGGCTTTTTGTCGGGTTTGCTCGTTCGTCAGCGCGATTGCGGGCATTACGACGGTCGGGATCTGGAAAGAGAAGCGCTTGTCGGGCGAGGCCAGCGAGGCCGCGCGTACTTTGAACATTGAATGGCCGCCGTCAATTGCGATCGAGAGGTTTTCCATGTAAGGGCTCCAGATGTGAGGAAAGATTCAAAGGTAACGTGCAAGTCGGCGTGCGCAAGCCGGGTTTGGCTTTGCGACACCGAGCAGCAATCGAAACCTGAAATTCGTCCGTGTCGAAGATCGAGGTTCAAAATTGCGCCGTCACTACTTATCACCACATGCGGAAATCCGAGTCACATGCTTGGAAGTAATATCTCTTGACACATTACCCATGTCCCTATTACAGTTGCGCTGGTCGGCTTCCGGCATTTTTGTACCCCTCTTTACAAGTTGTTCTATCCACTGCGAGAGAACAGCTTTTCGCAACGCCAGGCTTTGGCACCGGCTTGCTTCCATCCGATAGCAAGCACCCATCTCATTAAAAAATCAGCTCTTACTTGGCTGAGTCCTGTCCGCGCGTCTCCACAGACAGGTACAGAGTGATTCCGAAAACGTGTCGTCATCGGCTTTTTAGCGCAATGGCAGGGAAAACTCGGTCACAGATCGAAGTCCCTACCTGATCCGTTTGCCTTTCCGGCCATCCTCCAGCCATCTCCACGTCCGCTCTTCGCTTTAGAGAGTCGTGTCTTCCATCGTCCAACTGAAACCATCGTGATCGGGTTAGTTACCCCTTAGGCCGCATGTGCTCATGGCACGGCACCTATGAAATATCACGCCAGCTTTCACTGGTCCTTCCGCAACTGGAGGCGCGCATCCTCAACGCCTGGACCTAGTCCGGGAATGCGCAGCGAGACACTGCTTTAAGTTCTGTTCTCTTCTTTGGAAGAGAGACCGATTACCGTGAGGGTTCGGCGCATCCGTGGTTGGCAGTAAGGCCCGCGGACGCGAAACCGGTTTATTTAAGACGGGTGCCTTAACCCCCGCCAGCTCGACCTGCCGTGCTTCCGCCTTTGGCGATAAGAGGTATCGATAGTTTTTGTGAGGACATATGTGGCAGCAAAAAGTGAATGCCGAGATGAAGTTGCACGGTACGCGCCGAGTGAATGGGAAAGTCGCGTCCGAGCGGACCCAGACGCTGACGAAAGACGTGGTATATGCAGCGATCCGGCTGCTGCACGAACTCGGCTATAAGGTCCAAGATCCGAAGAACCTTGGCGAGCGACACATCGAAGTACTCGTCAAGCACTGGTGGTATTGCCAGCACAAGAAGATCAAAACCATCCAGAACGACCTATCGCGGTTACGCGTCTTCTGCGCAATGCTCGGCAAGCCGGGTATGGTTGGCTCTGTTCAGAAGTATCTGCCCGACGTGGATCCGGACTTGTTGAAGGTGAGTTCGGCTGCGCAAACCACAAAGTCGTGGTCCGGCCATGGCATTGATCTGGTGACGACCTTTCGTGAGGTTGACGAGCGCGACCCGCGACTTGGACTGATGTTGCGTCTCGAACTAGGTTTCGGGTTGCGGCGCGAAGAGGTCCTGAAATGCAATCCACACGTCCAGGATTTCGGCCACTACCTACAGGTTTTCCCAGGAATGGGGAAGGGCGGCCGTTGGCGCAACATCCCTATCGCCTCGAGTGCTCAACGCGAGCTCCTGGACTATGTCAAATCCCGTGTACCAAAGGACCAGCCGCTTGGATGGGAATACTCCCGCTCAGGCAAGGTAGCCAGTCTGCAACAAAATATCCGCCGTTATGAAAACTTGATGGCGTCGCTGGGTTTCACCAAGGCCGATGCTGGCGTAACCGGTCACGGGTTGCGAGCCCAGTTTGCAGAAAACCATGCGCTATTGCTTGGAATGGTGCCACGGACGGTGGGTGAGAGCGGCGGGCAGCTGGCTCGCTCCGATTTGGGCGTCGTGAAGATGAAGGTCGCCCAAGCGTTGGGGCATAACCGACAGTCTGTGATGAGCGCTTACATCGGATCTTCCAGGGCCAGTACCAAAGACCCGCTAGACGAGCAGGGGCAAGAAGCGCTCCGGAAATCGCTTCGTATTTTCGATGTCGTAGGACTACCAGAGGTGCCTGCTGAGCGCGTGAACGACTGCCGCGCGATACAGGACCTACTTCAAAACACAGGCCTAGGACTGAATGTCGAGCAGGTGCATGTGCTGTGGGCTAAGCATGCGCAGCGTCATGGCGCGAATTGGATAGCACCGGAGAGCGCCGCGGTATCTGTTGCCCTGCGGATTACCGCCGAGGCCATGTTGAAAGATTTCTTATTATCTCTAAAGGAGCAAAATATGTTGGTTGAAGCTGTGAAAGACTGGGAGGGTGTCTAACAATGCTAAACAGGTACCTCCCATGGAAAAATGTACCCGGCAATTCATCGGCAGAAAATTGCGTTGCTCTCTTCAAAGAGTTGGATGACATCTTAGTTCGCCTGAATGTAGTCGGAAAAGATCTGAATCCGCTACAGCGTCACCTGGTCAACCGTTTTACTACCGCATGCAAGGTCTTCAGTCGCGAGCTCCTCGCCGGAGATGATGATGCGAACGTTAAGCACGCAGCGTTTAACTTATCGGTGGACGATAAGTTCCCTTTCCGGGTCAGTACCCCAGAGGCCGGCAGGGCGATGATCGATGATATTTGCGGGAGCACTTGCACCGACCTTCAGGCTATTGGTAACTCAGTTCAGAAGGGAATCATTGAAGGGGTAGCCGATGTGATAGCAGGTATCCGGGCAGAACAGGAGGACGGTTTACCGCACTGTGATGGGTTAGAGACGATTGCCTCGTCGGTGCGATACTTGGCACAGCAAGTAGAGGTGCTTTTCGAGGTACAGATTTATATGGTGAGAAGACTTCAGCTCGTCAACCAAGCCGAAAACGACGAGGCTAGTGAAAAAAACAAAACTACCTGCCGAGTTACTGCCGAAGAATTTATGAAGAGCGTTAAACCCCCTGTGCGACGCCCTAGGTTACGAGACCTTTTGGAGCCGTACATTCCGCAGATCATGCATCTCCGTGATTCGGGTTATACCTATGAGCAGTGCGCGCAGTTTTTGTATGATAACGGCGTCAGTATTAAAATGGCGAGTATAGGCACCATACTTCGTGAAGCCCGGGTGCCTAAATGAGCGAGTGAAGTCAGCCGTTTCGAAGCTTGACATAGCTGCGCAGAAACCCAGTTCAGGCCGATAATCATGCGGTTATCGGCCTTTATCAATTCGGTCAGCTATAGAACGTATATTCGGTGTCGTCAGGTTGAAGCTTTAGGAGAAGCGTCGTGTACTTCTCTTGAAGGGTCAATGCGCTGAGCGACACTGAAAAAAATATTGCAGCAGTCAAGAGATGCTCCATAGAAAAATCGTTGAAGAAGATCGCTATCAGTGTGATGGCCGAGAAGAGGGAAAAGACTCCGCACACGATCGATAAGACGGTCTTTGCTAAGGGATGGAAATATAGCAACAAATAAAAGGTGAGGTTTTTCATTGGCCGTCTCCTTTTTTGTAATTTGTCCTTGACCGCTTGAGGATTGAAAAAATGGCCCTGAAGAGGCGCCGAATAAACCGGCCTATCATCATGTACGGCTCAAAATAGAGACGGCTGTCGGCGATGGCAATTTTTTTGATATGTTCGAAAAATTCTTTCATCTGGTGTTTTACATTAACGTCGTTGAAGTGAAACGGTGTCTTGCAGTACGAGTGCCGTACGCTGGCTTGTTCAGCACCTTTGTGCCTGCCGTATTGAAAAAAGTACTGCATTCAAACCAGCGTGTTCTCACCGCTTAAGGAAACTGCACGGCGAATTCCTGCCACGATCCCTTTGGATTGAATGATCTTTGCTACTTCTTGGACGTCGGCGCAAAACTTTAAGGTTAACAGGGTGATTGCATGATGCCGCGAATGGAAGGAAAACATAATCTTCTCCAGTGAAGCTTTCGGGCGAACTAATTGGTGAGCCAAGCAGTTGATATTCCACCATAGCACTCGGCCGTCACCATTGCCGGCGAGGTGCGCTTTTACGGAACGCCGATCTGCCTTTGCCCAGTCAATCTTAAAAATAGTTTGGTTCGTGATCTCTTTAGTATTCATTGGGACATCTCCTTTGGCCTGCTGCATTGAGCGGTGTATGTAACCGCCACAGATCAATCATAAGTCCCATTCGTGCTGGAGCAAGTCAAGTTCTGGCATAAGGAGTTTCCGCTCGCGTTAGCCATCAAGAGGAATTCCTGTCAATCAATGAAGGCATGGCGATAATCATCATTAGGGAATATCGAGAGTAAGCCGTCGGATTTTGTGATTCGATGCATGGATCTCCGGCACAGTGCGGTAGCTGCGGCGTGCCGGGGGAGGCTGATAGTTCGAGCGGTACCTAGCATATGCTTAGTAACGACCCGGAAAGTCCGCGTGACCGTTTGCTGAGTTTGGCTGTCGAAACTTGAAAATCACTTGGTCAGCGCCGGCCCTATTAGGCATTCTTGAAAAGACGCTACAGGGGTGCGTTTACAAAGTGCGATAACTATCCGTATTAACGCCACACCACCCACGTGCGAAATTACTGGGACCTCTACGCCTCAGGCATTGCAAGCTAAGCGCTGCGCTAATGAGACATATCCTTTACATCTTCACCCATCGGTCTATCTGTCATAGAGCTGCAGTGGCCGTTCTCGTGAGTGAAAGCTATCGCATTCGACTGAAACCGACCTGGGAAAAATGTCGAGCTTTCTTTGCCGCTCGTTGACGATCAGTTTGGGTTGATCTGGAGCGGAAAAAGCAATGGGCAAGTCACATGGGTGATCGCCAGCGGCAGGTACCCAAGAAGGGGAAATCCAAATTAACGCGCTCAGAGACGGTTTGAAAACTCGATACGGCCGAGATGTTCTTGCGCACTTTCAGATATATGCGCAATCTAAATCCGATCTCGCGTTCGAAATGGCATGAAATTGCGACAGAACGTGTTGCCGTGGAGTTATTAAACTGTCACTCAGACTACTAAACGATCAGACACGCCTAAGTGGACGCTGCATGTGGTGGTGAGGTAAGCCGTACCACGGAAGCTGAAATCAATGGCGACGGCAGAAGTAGGTAAGCAGTCAGTGAAAGTTATTATAGAAAATTATCTATTGACATATGGAAAACTTTGGTGGTATTGTGGCTTGTCGCTATGCGGCATTGTTTCAAACATCTCGTTGTGGCTTCTCAGCTGCAACCTAAAATTCTTTACGCGTCCAGAATAGTTCCGACTTACTACGAGTCGCGCTATCCATAATTTGGCGCCTTCTCAAAGCCCCTCTCAGTACCTCCAAATTTTGTTTAGGGTGTCCGAGTCTGTTTCCTCGCACATCCTTCTGTTTCGCCGAGTGGACATTCGTTTGGTCTGATTGTTCGGCACATCTCTTCCCACAAATCTCCTGCCCCGCTCGGATCATGCCGTGTACTGCTCCACGGCTAATTTCGCTTGTGCATGTGAAAAGGTTTACCCGAGTACGACCGGGTTGAAGGGGATGGCCATTCCCTTCTAGTCGCACAGAGCTTTTGTCACCTTTTAGTTAAGCCTGTACTACTTTAGTCGAGAAGGAAAACATGTCCCTTACCCCAAGCGAAATAGCCGAGCTTGCCGTCACTTTCCCTAAGGATCACGCAGACCAGATCAATGCCAAATCGGCAAAATATGGTGAACCTCGAGAGGATCTGAGCCACGACTTGAGCGTCATCATTCTAGAAAGAGGTGCGGAGTTCGACCCAAATAAGGGAACTCTACGCCATTTCATTTTTGGGCATTGGGAGAAGCGAAGGAGGCGACAACTAGGAGCGCACAGCTTCGCAGTGTCATTCGATGGCGACGACATTTTTGGGGAGGAAACACGCACACTGATCGAGAATATGCCCAACTCGGCGGACGACGACGGTGACGAACTGTCGTTCGTATCGGACAATACTGATGAAGCCAAAATTCTATCGCTCGTACGTCTTTTAAGCGGAATGTCGACGACGGAAATTGCACAGCTTTTGGAAGTCACCCCGCGTCGCGTACGTCAAATGCTGCAGCAGTTACGAGAAAAGCGAACAATCTCGAAACGGTTCGAGCTTCTCCTTGAGAAGGATTGCTAATCATGGCTTTACCCGATGTGAAATTGTGGCTGCACAGCGAACGTAAGAAGCTGTGGCCGTGGGTTCCGCGTGGGCCAGGATTAACAGGGTATGCGAGCGTGACTTGGTTGTGTCCGGAAGTGCTGTGCTAGATGCTCGTGAGAGCTTCAAAGCCATCAGCAGTGATCAGTGACGGGTTGCCAAAAGTGTAGGTGTATTAATTGACCTGTGCATGAGGGCGCCAACTTAATTCCTGCGTTTAAAACCCACGCGCTGATATTTCTTCGACTATGTATATGAATACGGTCGTGCGGAACCCTCAATTTCGGCGACCGCCGACCTTCTGTGAGGTGATAAATGAATTATCAACAGCAACGTGCCGGCGAGAACGAATATGAAACGCATTCGAAGTTTCATTCAGGCTTCGTCGCGCTTTCCGTCGAGCGGCGAACACATGTGGACACGGCGTGCGCGGCTTTTCACCTTGGGCGAAAACCTCAGACGCTGCGAGTTTGGGCGTCCTACGAAACGGGCCCGCTTCGCCCGGTTCGCGTCAACGGGCGCTTGGCTTGGCCCGTAGAGGAAATACGACGGGTTCTCCAATCGTAGCCGGTTTTCAGTTAGGCGCATACAGCCGGTTCCGCCGGCTGTGTGGCGTCCGCATGGAGGAGTCGGAAGTGCCGAGAGCTGCAGGCCCAACCTGGACGCAATGCCACATGGCCGCGGGTGCGTTCACTTTCGAAAAATTGTTTTACCTCGGCGGGCGACCGGGATGAGGTGGCACTTCCTCCCCTCGTGCGGAGGTCGTAATAACGTTATAACGTTTCCCCTAGCGATAACCACTCTTTGTGGGGAAGGACCGTATCCCGGCTGATGCGCATACTACGCCTGCGTCAAAACGTCGCCAATCGGTACTTTGCGAAGTTAGCCGTCGGAATCCGAATTCAATAAGTAGAAAAAAAGTTGCCTAGGTGCTCAGGCGAATTATCCCCACAAGACGCTGGAACTTAACAGATCTATTTAATTTCTAGGCCTTTAGCGCGCTCTTCACGATAATACCGGATTGCGTTAGTGAAGGGTTCAAAATAAAGAATGGTGTCTTGGCGAGCCACCTCTTTCAAATGAGTCCACAAGGTCGTGCGCTTTGGATCAAAGCGTGGCGTAGTAGTCCGCGTCTTTAAGCAGAAAAAGCCCTTGATCGGTGCGATAGCAAGGCGTCCGATGCGTTTGAGTCGAGCAGGCAGAGTCATGTTTTCCTCCAGTGGGTCCATTTTGCCACAAGTACAGCCAGCTTTCACTCCGCCATGTGCGGTCGAGCATACCGGGCCTGCAAAATTTAGCATCCATCAGAATGCATTATTCACTACCAAGCGGCGCAGAGTCGCCGGCGGCCAGCCTATATTAGCTGCGATCAATATGATTGCTACCCACTTCGACTCGCAATGGCCACGATTTCGCCTAGTCGCACCCCGGTGAGAAGCAGCGTTAGCCTTAGTCAAGCGTAGGTGTTGCATTTTTGCACCGTCATGAAATTTGCAACAATAATTTCCGTTCCTGCAAGGAAATAGAATAAAATTTACCTACAATTAATCAGTCTTCGCGCCTGCGAATAAGTGGTTTTTTGTGAGAATTGCTCACGGTTGCCGTCGGGCTCATCCCATTTCTACTAATCTTTCGCATCGTGAGACACTTCGCCACATCCTTCCTTGTTACCGCTGTTTGCCTAGCTTGTGCGGCAGCGTGGGGTTTTGCACATACCGGGCTAGAGGGCGCCGCAGCCGCCATTTATGTTGCTGCTGTACTGGGCATAATGGAAGTGTCGCTGTCATTTGACAATGCGGTTGTCAACGCCTCCATACTGCGCACTTGGAACGCCTTCTGGCAGCGGTTGTTCCTTAGTCTTGGTGTCCTGATAGCCGTATTCGGCATGCGCCTTCTTTTCCCTTTGGCGATCGTCGCTACTGCTGGGCACTTAAACATTGCAGAAGTTTGGGCGATGGCTCTGCACCAGCCCGATCAGTATTCAGCGCAGCTGGCCAGTCACCACGCTCAAATTGCGGCCTTTGGCGGCGCATTCTTGTTACTGGTGTTCTTGAATTTCGCTATCGATGACGAAAAAGATGTGCATTGGCTGGGCCACATTGAGCGGCCGCTGAGCGCGCTTGGCAGCATTGGTGCTGTACCGATCTTGTTGGCTTTGGCGGCTGTGATGGCCGCCAGCGCGATGGTTGAGCCTGACCAAAGTGCATCGGTGATGGCCGCTGGCGTATGGGGTGTCATTGTCTATGTTGCGGTCGACGTCCTGGGTGGGATGCTTGAAAACGATGATGCTGAAGAGGGTGAGTCCAGCGCCGGGAGTGCTGTTGCGCTCGTCAAACAAGGCAGCATCGGCGCCTTCCTTTACATTGAAGTACTCGACGCGTCGTTTTCGTTCGACGGCGTGATCGGGGCATTCGCTATCACCAATGACATTGTCCTGATCATGCTCGGCCTGGCGATTGGTGCAATGTTCGTGCGCTCACTGACCGTGTACTTGGTCCGTCAAGGTACGCTCGAAGAGTTCGTCTATCTCGAACATGGCGCTCATTATGCTATCGGTGTGCTAGCCGTAATCATGCTGGTCAGCGCGCGTTATCACATTCCGGACCTGTTCACCGGACTCATCGGCATTGCTTTTGTCGGCACAGCACTGTGGGCATCTATCGTCCATAAACGACAGGAAGCGGCAGCAGCCCAGCTAAGCTGACCCGGCGGTACCGCGCAACGTCGATCGTCAAAATTATCTTATGCAGTGTGTAGCTCATGGCCGTTAACCTATCCCGTCCGAACGATCCTGCCAAACCGCAAGAGACGTTGGCTGCACTCAGCGCCTATATCGCGGCGCGCGTCTTTGACGACTATTGCTCAGTGGATGAGTACCGTGCCTTTGTGGCGCACGGCGTTGCCTCGACCGGGCAGGACGTGGCGACTGTCGAACACGCTGTGGACCTTGAGCTCGAGCGCATGGGGGCGGCCAATGAGTTGCGACTACTTGCCGAGCTTGATAGTGCACTCCACCGCTTCACGGCGAGCGACCGGAAACTCGATGCGAAAGAAAAAGACGATGCTGTGCAACTGGTTTGCAAGTCGCGTCCAGGCTTTCGTCATGGACTTCGGTATGAGGTTGCACAGGCAGCGATTTTGGCTTATTGCCGCGCCCACAACGTAAAACAAAAAGTGGGGCTGTTTTCCTGGGCCGTGCCTTGACCCTGTCTTTGCACTCACTACCACCGCTAATAAGGAATCACATGAACGACAATGAACAGGCTTGGCTCGAAAATCGCATCGCCGCTTCGGTTGCAGACGACTTTTACTTGGATCGCGATGAAGAGAAGGGCATCAAAGAAGAGGCGGCAGCGCGCGGCTTCGCGGTGGCTGAAATCGAATTGACTTTGCGCAAAGTGCTAGATCAGTACGGTGCCGTCTCGGAACGCCAACTGGTTGCTACACTCGATAAATGGCTCCACCAATCCACTGATAACGACAAAGTACTCGACAAGAAAGAAGAAAAAGATTGCCTTGATCAAGTGGTGATTGCAGCGCCGGGTAAGAAGGCGGGACTGGACCCGCGCGTGGCAGAGGACTATGTGTCCAGTTTCTGTAAAGCGAATGGCATTCGCCGCAGCACCGACGGTAATAAGCTCAAGATTCCGCTGGCGGTAGCAAGCGTGGCAGCGGTGCTGGCAATTGGGGCCTTCCTCATGTTGCCAAAAGGCGAGTCTGTAGCTAAACCTGGTGACACTGCCTTACGTACAGTGAGCGCCACCACGGATGTGAAGCTGAGCGCCGATGATCGCGCTGAGATCGACGACCAACTCCGGCGTGCACGATCGTATGCCGAGGCTGCGCAGTTCACTGACCCGCCGGAAAAATCCGCCAAAGCCTGCCTCGATACGATCCACCGTGTGGACCCGGCTGGTACTTATCGTGGCGGCGAAGTCAAGGAGCTGGTGTCCAACATCGTCAGCCAATACATGACGCTGACTGATCATGCAGCTGCCCAGAAAGACAAGGTCGCCGCCCGTAAATGGATTGACCGGGCTAAGCTATTCAACGCCGAATCTGAAGTGATTCGCGAAAAAGAGCTCGCGCTTGGCTTGGTTGCCAACAATGAGCGCACCAGCTCGCTTTCACCTGCCAAGTGAAGTGCATGGGCAGAAGCGGTAGTTGTTTCTTAAGGGTGTCCCGGCAATGAGCTCGCGCGTCTGGTGGTACACGGTCGTTGCGCTCGCCATTGCGCTAGCGGCCGTGCTTCTGCTCACGCGTACCAGCGCAAGCGCCAGTCCGTCGGGCACCGCGGCGACGCAGCGTGGCTTGCTTCTAGCATCGCTGCGTAGCGAGCGCGATCGCCTCAGTGCGCTTGTTGCGGCCGGCTGCACCTCGGCCGACTTGCGTGCACACGGCACAGAATATAACGCCTACCGCGCAATTCCTCCGCAGAGCGGTACGCTGCCCGTTACGCCTACGGATGGACAGCCTCGTTCGCCAGAACAGCTGACCGCCATGCTTGACGCCGCAGTTGTGCTCATCATTAGTAAGCACGCCCATGGAAGCGGCTTTTTCGTGACGCCCGACCTGATCGTTACGAATAGTCACGTGGTTGAGAGCGCTGGCTCGGACGGTGTCTGGGTAACGAGCCGCACGTTGGGTAAGGTGCTGCCGGCGCGTGTGGTGGCAACCACGCCGACGAGCAAGGTAGGTTCTCCTGACTTCGCCTTACTGCGTCTTGCAGCGCCCGTGGCTGCTATGCCGCTGGCCATTGCTGATGATGCCAGTCGGCTCGCGCCGGTTGTCGCGGCGGGTTATCCGGGTCTCGTGATGCGTACGGATCCACGCTTGGCAAATTTGTTACAGGGGCAGGGCGGAGAAGCGCCGGAGACAGTGCTGTCGCCTGGCGAAGTCAGCGTCACCCAGCCCCAAGACAACGGCGTCAAACTGGTGATTCATACGGCCGATATCTCGCCCGGCAATTCTGGTGGCCCGCTTGTCGATCGCTGCGCGCGTGTCGTTGGCGTCAACACCTTTGTAAGCAAGTCCAGCGACTTTACTGGACGCGTCCTCTACGCGCTGAGCGCGGCAGACCTGAGCACATTCTTGCGCGCCCACGGCGCACGCTTTACTGAAGCCAGCGAACATTGCTCTGCTGGAGCACTGCGATGAGAAAACTTCCCCTTGTAACAGCGCGCGCCGCAGTTGATATCCGAGGCGTGTATGGGCAGTCCGTGCTCGACCTGTATGGGCAGATGCGGCGCTTGCTTGTCCAACATACAGGCAATCGCTTGGTCGGTGACGTATTCGCCGAGCCACAGCTGAATCCTGTACGGGGCGAGATCGCGTGGTACACGGGGACAGACGGACCGATCGTGCCAGTCGCGCAATTGGCGCCCGACGCCCAGCAAGCGTTGTGGCACCAGCTGGATCAGCTTCGTGCACAAATCAAGAGTGTGGCGGAACGCTATATCGCGAGCGGTGCGCAGACTGCAGGTACGCGTGCCGACACCTTCCGCGCAATGCTCACCGTGACCGATCCGGCGCGTTGCCTGTTTTCGGTAGGCGGCCAGCCCGTTCTGGCGGAGTGGGGCTGCAGTCTCGTGACGGGCGAAGAACGATCCGTCGATCTGTGGACAATTGGATCGGCCCGTACACCAAGCGAACCAGCAGAGCCTACGAATGAAGCGCCACCGCCCTTAGTGGCAACCGAGCCTGCCTTCCCGGCCGTCGCGCCCGAACCGGCGCCTGAGCCTCAACATGTGAGCGTCAGCGAGCCACTCCAGGTGCGTCAAGACGAACCGATTGAACAAGCCCAGCCCGAGCCGAGCAAGGTGTTCAAAGCGGCGCCGCCGCGCAAGCCGACCGTACGTGTGACGCCACCGGTTTCACCCGTGGTTCCCCCAGTGAGGAAGCCGACTGCGACAGATGGAGCGTACAAGGTGTCGGCCAGTCAGGACGTACGCTGGCACGGCCATTGGGATGGCGGTCTATGGGGCCTGCTGAGGTACCTGCTGCTACTCATACTTGCGCTACTGCTGATTGGTTTTTTGGTGCGGGCCTGCAGCGCTGTGCCGGATAGCCTTGCCCTGTCTGGCGACAACGAAGAGCAGCAATTGCGCACCGAGATTGCGGCACTGCGAGATCAGGCTGGCCAGATTGCGGCGCGTTGCGCGTCGACGGAAAACAAACAATGAAAAAACATCATTTACCGGAGTATCGTGGCAGCGTCGCGCTGATCCCAGGTGGCACGCTTCAATTTCTGGACATTGGACTGAACCTGAAGGCCATCCCGAAGAGCCAGATCCAGTTTTGGGAGTACCACGACGGGGCGTCTGGCGATGAGCGGCGCTGGCATTTGATGTGCTTGAAAGAGGAAGATGGTCGCTACATCGACCTAGCGAGAGGTGTGCCGGCAACCGATCCACGGCCTGGGCAAGGCGGCAAACCAATCCAACCAGCCTACGCAACCAGTGCAGAGAAGGCCGTTGAACCCTTCCTGAACCAATGGGTACCCCTGCCATTCTTCCGACGCGAAGTGATGGCAGGGGCCGAGACGCCGCGCTTCCGCAACGGTCCGAGCAATTGGGTACGCGCTCGTCTTTGCACATGGGACGATCCCGAGGGGCGTTACACCCACCAGCTGACGATTGCCTTCGATACCAACCTGGAAGCTGCTCACGAGGGCAGCGATGAGCAGACGTATCCAGCGCCGCGCGAGCGCGACGTGCGCGACGGCGCCGAGTTTGCCTTGGTCGCTGATGTCAGCCAGAGTGCGTGGTTCCTGGCACAGGACTGGGTCCATGAATGGCTGCGCGACTTGCACTACGCGCTGCTACGGCGGCGTCGCCCCGGCAGACCGATACGCACTGAAGAGTTCGATTATCAGCTGGAACATCTCGCGCGCTACATCACCTTCGTCGACCTGTTGCACAACGCTGGCTCGATTCCATCGGTGCGCCTGATTGACCCAGACCGCAACGAACCGATTGACGTCGACCTTGTGCTCGATATCGGAAATTCGCGTACCGCTGGCATGTTGCTCGAGCGCCGTCCGGAACAAGGATTGGCACTGGCGAACAGCGCGGTGCTGGAGTTGCGGGACCTGTCTGATCCGCTGCAGCGCCATACGGAGCCGTTCGGCTCGAACCTGGCGTTCGTGAAGATGCGCTTTGGCGATCCACATGGGCACGCGCGTGGCAGCGGACGCCGCCGCGCCGCTTTCGAATGGCCCTCGATGGTGCGGGTTGGGCCTGAGGCTGCGCGCGTTGCGCTGGGTTCGCGGCGCGACGAGGGCCAGACGACTATGTCGAGTCCCAAGCGCTATCTTTGGGACCGCGGCGCGCGTCTGCAGGAGTGGCGTTACTGTCCTGACCCCGACGAGCCGAACGGGGAGGAACCCCCGGTGAACAGCGGTCTGTTGGCTGGCTTCGTGAATAACCAGGGCACCCCGCTGCATGTGCTAGAGGATCCGCGTGCGCAGCGAGACCCTTTGCTACGCGATCAGGAGCCGTATCCGGTTACCGAACCCATGTTTTCGCGCAGTTCGCTGATGTGCTTTCTGCTCTGTGAAATCCTGGCGCACGCACTTGTGCAGATCAATTCGCCTGCGCAGCGCGCAACCAAGCAGAACAGCGACCTAGCACGTCGTCTGCGTACCGTGATCTTGACCGTACCATCGGCCATGACGATCGCCGAACGGCAGATTTTTGAGCGCTCAGCCAACTGGGCGGTGGGAACCTTGTGGCGGGCGCTCGGTTGGATTGACGAAGACGGCGCGCACGACGTGCGCTTTGCGTACCAAGCGCCACCTGCAGTGCGCTGCCAATGGGACGAGGCCAGCACCACGCAAATGGTCTACGTCTATAACGAAGTTGCCGAAAAATACGCAGGTGATGCCAGCGCTTATTTCAGCGTGTTCGGGCGACGCCGTGCCGCGCACGGTGAGCGGCCGTGCTTCCGCGTGGCTAGCATCGATATTGGCGGGGGTACCACTGACTTGATCGTGACAACTTACGTCGATAAGTCGGCCGGTGCGGCAGCGCTTCTGGAACCGGTTCAGGAATTTCGCGAAGGTTTTAATCTGGCCGGCGACAATATTTTAAAAGCAGTGATTGAGCGCCATGTGCTCGCACCCCTAGAGGCGGCGCTGGCGGAGCGTGGGCTAGCCGATGCCGCGACCGTGTTAACGTCGCGCCTGTGCCGTGACTACGCTGGCCTGTCTGAACAGGACCGTAACCTCCGTAGCCAATTTGCCCAGCAGTATGCGGTTCCGATGGGTCTTGCGATTTTGCGCCAGGCCGAACAAACGCCATTGGCCGAGGCAGCAACGACGCCATTTACGCTTCGTTTTGCCGACGTGTTTGCCGGGAGTAGTCAGCCGCGCGCGGAAGTCTTGCGCTATCTGGACGAACCGATCATGCAGCATGGCCTACCCGGCTTTTCGCTGCGCGACTGGGAGAATCCAGTCAACTTGGCCGAGGTGGCGCGCACCATCGAAAACGTCGTAACGCCCGTGCTGCGCGATCTGTGCGAGGCCGTTGCGGCTTGGTCGTGTGACGTACTACTGCTGTCGGGACGGCCGTCGTGTCTGCCCGCCGTGAAGGCGGTGGTCCAGAGGCGCCCGCCATTGCCGGCTTCGCGCATCGTGCCGATGAACACTTATCAGGTCGAGCGTTGGTATCCGTTCTGGAGCCGGGGTGGCGTCATCGCCGACCCGAAGACGACCGGCGTGGTCGGAGCAATGCTGTGTGCACTGTCCGAAGGCGATCTCCTGAACTTCCACTGCAGGACATCGAGGCTCAAGCCAGTCTCGACCGTACGCCACGTCGGGCTCATGCAGAAAAGCGGGCAGATTTTGGCCGCCGATCGCTTTTTTTCGGGCATCGACTTAGACGCACAGGCCGATCAGGAGCAGGAACATACCTTCGACTTTGTTGGCCCGATCTTTATCGGTTTCCGACAGCTGCCTCTCGAGCGTTGGACGGCGACACCGTTTTATTACTTAAGCTTCGCTAGCCAAAGTGCGAAAGAGACGGCGATCCGTCATGGCGTACCTTATCGGGTCACACTCAGCTACCGGCGCAATCGGGCCGGCACCGTAGCCGAAGAAGATAACGCGACGTTTGATGAAGGCGTGTTCAAGATCGAAGAGATCAGCGCCGCCGACGGCCATATGGTCCCGGCGCGCGACTTGACGCTACAACTGAAGACACTTAAAGACGAACACGGCCACTGGATCGATACCGGTCTGTTCGAGCGCCACTGACAGCGGGAGCACACTTGGAGCACAACGACAATCTCAAGGATGCCGCCGCCTCGGTGGCACGAGCCTGCCAGCAAGCGCTTGCATGGTGCAGCGAGTCGGGCGATGACGCCGTCCGCGCTGACGCGCTGCTGACGCGCGAACTACGCCTGGCTGTAGTGAACGCCGAACGGCTGCAATATGCCGCCGGTGCCAAAATGGCGGTCGGGGTGTTTGGCCCAAGCCAGGCCGGCAAATCCTACTTGATCTCGGCACTTGCACGCGATCGAGACGGCAGCGTCTTGTCCTTATTTGGCGACCGCCAAGAAGACTTCCTCGCCAAAATCAATCCAGAAGGCGGTAAGGAATCGACTGGCTTGGTCACGCGCTTTACTTACCAGCCAGGCGCGTTAGGAACGCCAGACTTTCCGGTGCAGGTTGGGTTGTTGACCGAGATCGATGTCGTCAAGATTCTCGCCAACTCATTCGCCGCCGATGTCCAACATCCCGACGACAGCGAGCCTGAGCAGCATCAGGCCGAGATCGACCAGGCCATCGCTGCTGCGCGCGGTCATGTTCGGGCTGGGGCTGGCATCGCGATTGAAGCGGTGTACGACCTGGAAGCGTACGTGAACGGCCATCTGGGCAGCAACACACGCATGAAGGCGCTGCGACGCTTTGGATTCTGGCAGCAAGCGATCGAGCTTGCGCCTGCCCTTGGGCCAGAAGCGCGCGTCGCTTTGTTCTCGACCTTGTGGGAACAACTGCCCAGCTATACGGATATTTACCGACGATTGCAAGGCCGCTTGATGCAACTCGGTGGTGCGCGCTCTGCGTTGTGCGAACCAGCGGTGTTGTTCGATGTTCGCGGCGACAACTGGCAGCGCTCGACCCAAAGCATTATCGATGTCGCGACCCTGAGCATGCTCGGGGAGGCAGCCGGCGATTTGGTGAACGTGGTCGCACCTAACGGCACCGCGGTCCAGTTGGAGCGCGCCGAGCTCGCGGCGCTGGTGTCGGAACTGCGCATCAACTTGGCGCATTGTCCGCACCCATTTTTCGCCCACACGGATCTACTCGACTTCCCTGGCGCACGCTCGCGCCAGCCGCAGCCGCGTCAGCGCTTAGGTGAGCGCGACATTCGCGCCGAGAATTTCCTTCGGGGTAAAGTAGCGTACCTATTCGAACGGTATGCCGAAGAGCGCGAACTCTCCGCGATGTTGCTTTGCGTCGGGCCGTCGAATCAGGAGGTGGTTGGTTTAGGTCAGCTCATCGAGAACTGGATCGAATTGACCCACGGGGCCACCGCCGCAGACCGCAGCCAAGTGCCTTCCACCTTGTTGTTCGTGCTGACGAAATTCGATACGGCCTTTGAGCAAAGCGCCGGAAAGGGCGTGGATGGCACGCGCTGGGCCACTCGACTCGAAGCCTCGCTCCTTAAACCCTTCGCTGCGCACGCACACCGTACGGACTGGGTCAAGAGGTGGGATAACAGGGGGCCGTTCAAGAATACCTTCTGGCTGCGCAACCCTAACTTCCGTCAAGACGCCTTGTTCGCCTATGGCGGCGCAGGGAACGCACAAGAAACCTCGGTGCGCCCTGATAAGCAAGAGTTCATCGCGACCTTGCGGGGTGCGTTCCTCGACAATCCGCTTGTGCACGAACATTTTGCCGAGCCAGCCGCCGCTTGGGACGAGGCCATGTTGCTCAACGATGGCGGCATTATGCGCATCGTGAAGGCGCTGGTCCCCATCTGCCATCCGCAAGTCAAAGCAAACCAGGTACGGCAGCAGTTGGCGCTGCTGGCGCGCAGAGTCGCCAATGCGTTGGGCCGCCATTACATCAGCGCTGACGTCAGCGAACTGCGTAGCGAAAAGGCTACGCTGGCCAAAACCCTGTTGCTTGCGCTGGCCCCATTGCTCAAGCGTGAGCGTCTGGGCGAACTCATCGGCTCTCTTAAATTAGACGACGAGGCAGCGCGTGCTGCGTTCTATCAGTCCGAGCAAGCTGCAATACCAGACCGCGCTTCCGACAAGGCGCAAGCGGCACCCGAACCTGACGAGCTCGATGCCGAAACAGCGGCACTGCTTGGGCTCGCGCCGGTCGAGGCAGCGCCGCGTCCCGTGGCAGCAGAGCGCCATTTTGGGCATATTTTTGTTGAGACTGTCATTGCTACGTGGCAGGCGGGGGTTGCCGATCTGACCCGGGCACCGCAAGTGTTGAACTACTACGGCGTCACGGCACAGCACTTACTCGACATTGCGCGCGAGTTGGAAGTCTCTGCGCGCAAGACGGGGCTTGTGGACGAACTTGCTGAAGACGTGCGTAAGAATCGCAGTTTCCGAGCCGAGACCGGGACCTGGCGCTGGCGCCAGACTGCCCCCGTGACCAATCGCTGGAACCATTTTGTTGACCTTGCTGGGCACTATCCATGCAATCCGAGCGGCGTTGGCATCGATACGCTGCAAGGGACCCGGCAAGTCATTTTCGCGAGCCGTGAGACGGCCACGCCGATGGCAGCGCTAACGGAAACGTCGGCTGACTACGAAAAGACCTATCTGATGGATTGGCTGCAAGGCCTTCAGGCAACAGTCCGCACCAACGCTGACTATCTGGCCGGCATCTCGGGCAATGTCGAGGCCAATGCGCGCTTAGGTGACATCCTGATTGCGCTGCGTGCGCACGCATAGCGGGGAGTAGATGGCGATGTATAGGATTAGGTTGGCAGAGACCGGGGTTGAAGAACGAAGCGTCGGTCTCGTCGTTACGGGGCCGAACCTGGTCAATGGCGTAGTACGGGCATGCTTTAAGCGCTGGGGGTACCCCCGTCCTTATCTGCACTTGCACGACTGGGATGTTGCTGAGAACTGGATCGAACTGCAGGGCCATATCACTGGCCCAGATCAGCTCACCTTGCCGATGCCGTCAGCGCTGGCCAGACATTTCGATGAGAATAGTAACTACCTCATTAAGCTCGATCCGCTCGGCGGTGGGTCAGTCCAACAGGGTGTGCGCTGGTCCATGTCCAGCGGTGCGCGTGCTCCCGTGAACAAGCCAGCGGCCGCTATCGCGCCTGCAGTCGTGGAACGTGAGCCCGACATGTCGGAGGCGCGTGCCGATATGGCATGGCAGACCGCGCAAGCACTTGATTCGCGCGAGGCGTATGCGGCCTTTCTCGCTGCCCATCCGTCCAGTTCACATGCTGCGGACGCTCGCTCTGCGCTAGCACGGCTGGCGCCCGCATCGCGCTCGGTCGACTCTGAAGAGTTGGCTTGGCGCGCCGCATGCGATGCCGATACCAAGGCAAGTTGGACTGCCTTTATGATCGCCCATTCCGACGGTGCTTACGCAGAGCGTGCCAAAGCTAAACTGGCAGCGTTCATGCCCCCACGTCTGACCATACGGACGCGCTGGTCTGTGATTGGTGCAGCGGCGCCTTACGGCGTCGACACCTGTGCGTTTCTGTTGACGCCTGCGGGCCAAGTGCGCGGCGATGCTGACTTCATCTCAAACTGGGCAACCGATCCTGCTACCAACGCAATCTTGCGGCATTCGCCCTGTGGGTCGGTGCGCAACAGTGGCATTAGCAAGGACAGCGAGCGGCACGCTAGCGAAACTCTGGAGATTGACCTTGACCAAGTGCCCCTGGAGATCGAGAAGATTGCCGTCACGGTGAGCATGAACGTTCACGCTGCACGGCAGCACTGTCTACCAGCGGTCGATTCTACGACCGAGCTGATCGATACTGCACGTGGCGAGGTGCTGGTCGCTTGGCAATCGGGGCATGGCGCTGTCGGTAGCCGTGGGCGGGTGATGCTGATGTTGCAGCGGCATGGCACGGACTGGAAATTGCATCGCTCGTCAGAAACATTCGAGGACGGTATTTATGGGCTGTGCAGGCGCTTCGGAATTGTCGTTGCTTGATCACTGTCCTGCGCAACATGAGTACAGCAGACAGTAAGATAAAGTCATCAGGCACCGGTAATCCATTTGGTCCCACAACAACGATTAAAAACTGCCTAGATTACATTGAGGCCGATTTATAAACCTGGCTTGACCCTTATTAATAAATAAGTGTTGTTTAAAAACGGTGTAGGTTAGTTTAAATAAACTTCATTAGCTTTCAAAGCTAGGGCGCCAGTTAAGGTCGGGCGCGGAAATTTGTAATCGTGTGGACAAGGTTCTCAGTATTTTTCAAAACGCGTTCGTATTATATTCCGTGGTAAGCGCCGCTGATTATCCCTAACGTAGCGGATGAGTTTTTATAATTTCTCCAGGCAGCTTTACGTTTTTGGTGTGAAATGGAAAAATTGTTGCTGTGTTTTATCCTAAGGCGAATCGATAAGAATTTCGGTATTTCTATCGATGAATGATGTCTACGTTACTGCAGGGCTTGGTTCGATTCTGCTCGCATTTGGAGCGCACGGCATGATTACACGCGTCGTCCGTGATAAATGGCTCATGCAGATAAGAAGAGCTGAAAATCCAATTCTCTTTTGGATGCAGGTAGGAATTTATCTTGTCGTTGGATTTATTGCTATTTTGGAAGCGACATGGCCTTCCCCCCCCCCATCGTCACGGACACTTCCGTTAGGCGCATTTTAGATTTTCAAACTGTATCGGGCTGATGTAGCCGATAGTGGAATGACGCCGGCGTGGATTGTAGAACCTTTCGATGTAGTCGAACACATCTGCCCGTAAATCATCCCTGGTCCGGTAGTGCTTTTTTCTCAGGCGCTCGGTCTTCAGCGTCGAGAAGAAGCTTTCCATTGCAGCGTTGTCCCAGCAGTTACCGCGACGGCTCATGCTGCAAACGATGCCGTGGGATTCGAGTAGCCGCTGAAAATTTTCGCTCGTGTATTGGGCGGATTCAACTGATCGTCGCAACACTAGATTGTTGAACAGATTTCAGGTACTCGTCCAGTGCTTCGGCCGGTGTCTTCCAACCAAGCGTTTTACGGGGCCTGGAATTCAATGTATTGGCAACGGCCTGGATCTCACTGGCGTTCCACCGAGACAGGTCGGTGCCCTTTGGAAAGTATTGCCGCAAGAGGCCGTTCGTGTTTTCATTTGTGCCGCGCTGCCATGGACTGTGCGGATCAGCGAAGAATACCTTCACTCCGGACTCGACTGTGAAGCGGGCGTGATCAGACAGTTCTTTGCCACGATCCCAAGTCAATGACTGCCACAAAAGGGCAGGCATGTCAGTCACGGTATTCTTGAGCGCATTAGCCATCGTGACAGCTCCGTACCCGGCCAACGCAGGACCATTCTTCGTCCTGGGTAGCAACCCGTAGCCTTCTTCGCGAGGCAGGTGGACAAGCATGGTGAATCGGCTTGATCGCTCGACCAGTGTTCCGATTGCGGACCGATTCAGGCCGATGATTAGGTCACCCTCCCAGTGGCCCGGCACAGCACGATCTTCGGCTTCTGCAGGCCGGTTGGAGATCATCACACCCTCGCTAACGTGTGCCCAGGCTTTGGCTTGTGCGCTGGCCCTCGGCACGCGCAACGCCCGACCAGTGCGCAGACAGCTAACCAGCTCGCGCTTGAGAGCTCCTCGACCTTGGATATAAAGTGCTTGGTAAATGGCTTCGTGAGAGATGCGCATGGATTGGTCATCCGGAAAGTCGGTCTGTAGTCGGTTGGAGATCTGTTCGGGCGACCAACCAGTGACCCATTTGCGGTCACCGCGATGCGGCTTGTTTCTCCCTATGAACGGCGCTGGCCGACGCCCAGAAATGTCACGGCCATTCGCGTCGCGAACCTTGCCCTCTAGACGGTCTTGAACGTAGTCGTGCAACCGTGGATTAGTCACCAGTTTCGAAGGCTTGGGTCTTCTAGCGACGAGTTCCGCCTTCCACTGCGCAACCGAAGCTCGATACTCAAGTCGGCCGCAGCGAGTTGCAGCGTTACGTGTCAGCTCCCGGGAAACCGTTGATGCGCTACGCCCAATACGGCGCGCAATCTCTCGTACGCCGACGCCTTGGCACGAAAGAAGTCCAATCTCTTCTCGCTCCGCGAACGACAAGTACCTCCCTGATATTGGGCTCAACATAGAAAGTGGCATGCCGCCATTATGACGAAACCAACGAGTCCCAACTGCCTGCGACACGCCAACCGCTTTAGCAGCCTTCTCGCTTATGATGCCCGTTGCTATTTGCTCCCAGAATCGCCGCTCGGTTTCCCGGCGATGCGACGGTGCACCTGGTGAGCGCATCGCCCCTCGCCCTGTCAACTTGTGCATCCACCCCGCTGGTCGTCCCATAAACACCTCCTTGATTTAAGGTGTTGCGACGACCAGTTGAATCCGCCTTGCGCTCCCTGGTCTGAATGATGCAGTACGGCATGAGGACGGCCGCGACGGAAAATAGCCATCAGCAGTGCATCCATTACGAGCTGCGCCGTCATCGTTGGTTGCATCGACCATCCCACTACACGTCGCGAGTACAGGTCGAGGACGACAGCAACAAATAGCCAGCCTTCGCCAGTCCACACGTAGGTAAAGTCCGCAGCCCATTTCTGATTCGGCCCTGTGGCTTCAAACTGCCGGTCCAGCAGATTCGGCGCGATGGCGTGGACAGGGGAATCAAGCTGTCCTGGTGCTCGACGTCGCTTATGACGGGCCTTGATGCCAGCGACTTTCATCAGCCGCGCTACACGGTTTTCGCTGCAAGAGAAACCAGCATCGATAAGGTCTCGCACTACGCGCGGCGAACCATATGTGCCATCGCTGGCTTCGTGGCTATCCTTGATTGCCTTGAGGAGTTCGGCATTCTCGCGCTCATGAGCACTCGTCGGCCGTCCAAGCCAATCGTAAAAACCGCTGCTCGATACGTCGAGTAGTCGGCACATCGTTCGCGTTGGCCAGATGGTTCGATATTTGGCGATGAAGCCGTATTTCACTTGAGGTCGGCTGCGAAGTAGCCGAGCGCCTTTTTTAATATGTCGCGCTCCGTCTTGACCTTCGCCAGCTCGCGCCGCATACGCTCGTATTCCTGGGCCGACACTTTCTCGCGCCCGACTGCGACCTCTGTATCGACGTCGGCATCCCTGCACCACCGTCCCAGCAAGTTGGCACCGATGCCAAGGTCACGCGCTATTGCCGCCTTGCTCGCACCAGGCTGGCCTACCAGCTTGACTGCTTCGCGCTTAAACTCTTCTGAAAATACCCGTCTTTCACGTGCCATGTAATACCTCCGAGAGGGACATCATACCTATCGAAAGTGTCCGTCGTGGTGGGGGAAGGCCAGGCAATGCCTCTTACGGACAAGGTGGGGTGGGCAGTGATAATCTTGTTGACCCCGTGTCAATGCCTGCTCCTACGTATTGCGCGCTGGCTGCGCTTGGCGGCTACTGCCTACGACGTTCCCACCCAGGCAAGCAGTTTACAAAGCGTTCGCGCGTTGGGCCGCCGCAGGCGTATTCGAGCAGATGCAGGATGGGTTGCGCCAGCAATGGCGTTCACGCATGGGACGGTCAATGAGCCAACAGCGGCTATCATTGACGCTCAGTTCGATCATCCTTGCGGGGTTTGTGACTGTGCTCTGGCACGCGAGCGCTTCTGCAAGCGTCGTACGATAGAATCTGCCAGGAAATACGCTCCAGTCGTGTACAGGGCGATCAACAGCACGAATCCAGCCGTGTTCGGTTCTGCCACGAGCCAGCCTCCAGCACTCAACCCTACCAGGGCAAGGATCGGCGCCGGCGCGACCAACAGGAAGTAACCGGGCAGCAGAACCAAATTTAACGCAGGAGAGGGCACGGCAAACGCGAAGACCGAGAGAACGAGGTAAGCCATCGTTCCAACCGCAGCCCCAGCAGCTACCTTTGAACTAGGGTGGTCCGTCATAGTGTCTCCATTGTGTACATAACTTCAGGAAACTGATACTTCAAGGCGGCGAGGGAAAGAGCCGATTGAACAGAAATCGACGCCTTTGTGTTGTCAGAGAAGGTTGTCTCTAAGCGCAGCATGCTCCTGCATTAGCTTTCAGATTGATTACAATCTATAGCCTGATGGCCAGCGCTGTTTGACGGCTCAGTACCGTCGAGTGGATCTCTCGTTGCCATGGCATGCTCCTTCACATCGAGATAGCATGCCACAGTGACGGTATTTTTAGCGGTCAACTCACAACGACGTTATCAATTTTGCGCCGCATTCCGTCACGTCTCCGTCATACGCGTACGGCTTGCCTTCATGTCGCGCGCCCACGCCATCAGGCTTGATCGCGAAGTTTCCCTTGCATTTAGGGCACTGCGTCATGTCATCCTGGAGCGCTGCGACCACGCCCATCACCGTTGTTCCTGAGGATGCGCTGATGACCTGGCCGCCATGATCGGTTTTGTCGTTGAGACGAATTACACCGCGTCCTTGATGCTTCATTGTTCGTCCTGTTCATTCTTGTAGAGATCGGGATTCGAGTGTCATCGGCCTGCAGTGGAAGTGTCGGTTTTACCTGGCGGTATGAAGTACGAGCCCTCTGGAGCGCCAGGCACCTTGACCCGGAACTTCAGGCCAGAGAGGAGTTTGTCCCATAGCGCTACCGCTTCGTCATCGCTAAGTGACGCCGATTTAGCTGCGCCAACAGTGTTATGTTCGACCTTCGTGTACATCTGCGCGCTAAACTCGGAGGGATAGGCAACATTCTTTGGAGTTCCGACCAAAGCCCACTCGAAATCGTGCGTGCCGTCTTTACGCTTGACCAGAGATTCCTCGCCATACCAGTGCTGAACGTTTCGCTTTCCTTCACGCAGTACCATACGGCTAGGATAGTGAATGCCCTGATCATCTTTTGCTTCTTGAATGCGAGCGAGCAGAGAAAGCTTCGGCCGCTGAATTTTCTCGAACTCTTCAGGAGAATAATTGGCGTATGCGTCCTTATTTGAACTCACCGAGAATTTTACATCTGGTAGGTTTGGGATCACAATTCCTACATTGACCATCTCTTGGTCCCCATAAAAAGAACTGGCCATGAAACCATGTTCGATGCAATAACCTGGCTCTGCGGGAACTTCATCTGATGTGCGGAGACGTAAACTCTTGGCTCGCATCGCCTGTCTCAATGCCGTTGCATCTTCTGTTTCGTTGTCTTCAATAGCGCCACGGAGCAGGAAACTAAGCTCCCCCTTGTTAACGTAAGTATTGAAGAAATAAAGCCCATCAGATTTGGCAAACTCGTTAGGGTAATACCGAATTTGCCAGCTATTGTCGATTGGGCCGGCTTGATGGTAATTAATATCTAACGTTTTACTTTTGCGTTTCAACCTTGCAATGTCCTCTTCGATCCGAAGTTTGATCGCATCTAAACCGCCGGGAAACGCCTCTATCTCAGACGGAAAAGAAACGCTTCCCCATATAAGCTGAGCTTCCTCGGGCACTTCTAATGCATATCGACCGAAGCAGATCAACTTAGTTTTTGAGAATAATTTGAGTAGGCGCGGACTAAGTTGTACGGGTTCAGGCACGGCTTTCTCCTTATAGGAATAGCTGGGTGAGCAGGCTTGTAGTGATATCAAAAATATGAAAATGCTCCAATGTAGTGCCCGCCTCGATGGGATATGCATGCTTTACTCCCACTTCGCCGTCTTGGCTATTTGAACGATCGAATATAACATCGATGCCAGAACTTTCGGATCTGAATAGCTCGCCTGATGCTCGTAGCTTTCGCCTTTTGTTTCGCCATGCACGAAGAGAGTACCTTTGATCAGCCGCGCAGAACGCTCCGAAGGAACGGTCTCATCCCCGGGCGCATTAGGGGGCTGTAACAACAGAAATAATTTTTGCTCTCCTGCCTGAACTGTAAGCGTGCCTCTGGCATCGTCAGCCAATAGTTTCCAAGTCTCGGGCGGGGGCAATGCCTTGCGAATTTTTCCGGGCTGCCATAATAAATCCTGCGTCTTGAAGACAACTTCGCCGTATGTTACGCGCTCGCGAGAGGCGCAGAAGCTCGCGTAGCAATTGTTTGGATGAAAGGTATTTTCGATAGAATTTAGAAACTTTGCCGCTTGCCTTAAACGATTTTGTACGTTTTTTAATCCGCCACCGCCCTCTTTTGTTATATTGGCAGGATTAATCCATTGCGGATTGATTAGGCGCCACCAGGCATCCTCGGGTTGTAGATAAATACTGTCAAGCGCAGTCTCATTATTGCCTGGCCAGCTCCACAGTGTCTTGCCTGATTCGTCTATTACCTTTACCCAAGCTTTTCCATATGCTGCGCCGGGAAGTAATTCCAGAGGCGCAGATGTGTTGGCAAGGATCGCGGTCGCGTGTTCACCGTTGATGGCGATAGTCTTGGCCTTGATTTGCTCTATTTTTCCGGGTTTATCCAAGAATCCAAATCGCATCCTCTTATATGCACTTCCGGCCCCCATCGTAGGCATTACATTGTGGTAGATGCCTAATATCTTGGCGCTCTGGTTGTTAAGCATATTTCCGTAGTCAGGGTGAAGCAGTGCGCGCGCGACAATGCCGCCCATACTATGGGTTACGATGATCACTTCGTCACATTTAAAGCCGCGCTTTTGGTAACCAGTTACTAGTCCACAAATACGCTCCGAAATTACTATTGCTGATTCGGCATTGCTCTGCAAAAAATTGTAGCCCATCGCATGGACCGGATACCAGCATTTGGATATTTTTTTAATATCTTTTTCGTCAAGCGGCGCACCCGAGCTGGCACCAAGATGTTTTGGGTCACCTAAGAGTAGTTCGGAAATATTGCCATATTTCCAGTCTGATCTTTTTATAGGTTGGAGAGTGTTCGGACTCGTTGGGTTTTTCTGCCAACATGGGTTGAGCTGCACCGGCATGATCATGTTGTTAAGGAAATGTTCGGTTGTTTTCAGCATTTCTCCGTACGCGCCGTCAAACAATACTTCGCTCCAGCCTCTCCAGCGGGCGATTTGTGCCGGAGTTGCTTTCGAGCTTTTTGCGCCTTTAGTTTCGTAGATGGCCTGCTGACTTCCGATCAGCGGTGGAATTGGAGATAAACCATCTGGTACGTTTTGATGTCGAGCGTCAGCGGCAAGCGTTTCTTTTCCATCGGGGTCGAAGCGGTTCTTGCTTTCCGTGTAATGGTAGTATTCGACCTCTGTTTCGTTCGGGTCAAAGACGAGTTGGCGCTGCGCAGGTGTTGCGTTCTTGAACCAGTTCCCCATACCGAAGCCGCCTACAACATCCATTTGGCCGGTGGCGGACATAAGGTCGTCCGGGCGCCAAGCACGGTTATCGCTGCGCTTAAGTTCTTTATTGTTTTGGAGCTTCTTGCTCATGCGGAGATTACTCCCCATTACGCCTGGCAGGAAGATGACGGGAATTACTTTTCCTGGCGGTACCACCACGTCATGCCGAACGGTGTCCCCGATTTCAGTCATGTTGACCGTGTATTCAGCCCAGCCGCCGACGCCTTGAGTGAAGTGCCCCTGATAGTTACCGCGCTCATTAAGGTTGCTTTTATCGCTCATGGGAGTTCACCTTTCCACCGAATCGTATAGCCGTCGAGTCCTGCCCCTTTTTGTACCCCGGTACTGCCGTTAGCGCCGGTTTTGGCATTCATCACGGTGCCGTCATCCCGAACGAGCTCGTAGGCAACGTCCTTTGCTGGCTTACTGCTTACATCAAGAAAACTAACTTCCTGGTCGAAGTGATAACCGGTCGGTTTCTCGTTGATGGCTTGCGAAACGCTCTTGGGAGGCAGGGTTTCTAAGTTGCCGTGAAATAGCACAGGCGATGAAGTGAAGAACTGCGTTTGATCGCTAATCTCAAGCATGTGATTGGCACCATGCAGCCGGACTCCTTTTTTGCCCCTGATATTGACCCAGTCCGATTCGCTTAAGAGAGCAAGAACCTTGTTGGCAATGATCTCCACGTCATCCTCTTGCGCGTGCACGGTCACCTTGCCGCCGGCAGCAATCAGCTTCATCCCGGCCTTGTGTACGAACAGCCGGAATGTGTTGCCGACGCTCGCAAACAGACCGTCGACGCTGGCGATCGACACGCTTTTGCCGCTGGTGATGGCGGTGTGGCGGCTGCTGGCGATGTGGGTGGACTGCGCGGAGCTGAGTTCGATCCCGGCTGGGCTCGCGACGACCAAGTGCGGCTCGGCCAATTCCGGAAACTCCCCCTTGCCGCCGCCTCGGATGCCCTGGTTCTGGGATTTGAGGTCCTCGACGGCATCCCCTTGCTGGGGTTCCTGCTTCTCCTGCGCCCCATAGTGCTGCGCCATTCCGGTCAACTGCTCCTGCACGTCCGCGGCGGCCGAGAGCCGCTGAATCGTCTCGCCCATGTCCTTGATATGGGAAGCCGCGTTCGGCCGCGCTTCCGTGGTGATGAGCATGCCTTGGTCGGCGCGCGCGACGCCTACGGCATTGGTGGTCAATTCCCAGCCTTCGCCGCGCGGGTCTTTTCTTCCGGACGTGTCCTCGATGCGGGTAATGTGCCCGAGCGACAGCTGGCTGCACTGATGATCGCTCTTCAGCTGCGCCTGGATCTTGCCTGGGGTATCGTCCAACACCAAGTGATTGCCGCGCCCGCTGCCTTCACCCGACTGCAGCTCGCGGCTGCGCAGACCGCTCAAGGCCTGCTGCTCCGGCAGCTGCCACGGCGGCATGTGGGTGTAGTTGTACAGCGCGCCAAGAATCACCGGATGATCGATGTTCCCGTCGAGATAGACCACAGCCACTTCTTCGCCAACCCGCGGCAGGCGGATCTTCCCGAATTCGCTGCCCGCGCCCGGCGACATCACGCGCAACCAGGGCGAGCTGTTCTCGTCGTATTCGTCCAGCCTGTTCCAGTGGAACTGGACTTTGACCCGTCCATAGCCATCGGTATGGATCTCGGAGCCGGCAGGTCCGACCACGATGGCTGTCTGGATGCCGGGATAGGTGCAGGGTTGGCTGTTGTAGTGGCGTCCCGGGCGCCACTGGATGTCCTTGCGCACGCACCGGAACGTGTTCTCGTAATTCGATGGCGCGCCCGGCCCGGCCTGGTAGTTGTTGCTGGCTTCGTGGTTGACGCTCAGGATCAGGTAGTCGCGGTCGCGGATGCTGGGTGGAGCGGGCTCGCCGCGCTTGGGCACGCGCAGCTCGGCGCTGAAGTGGTCGCCGAGCTTGAAGCACCGGCCCGGCTGGGCGGTACGATCGTTGCCGCGCGCTTCGAAAGTCTGCGTATTCGCGTCGCGCTCGCCCATGCGCTGCTGCGCGAGCTGTTCGCCCTCGTCGTGGGTGCGGAAACCATACGAGCCCGTGTTTTCGTAGATTTCGTGCGGATAGACGTCGCCCTGGTTGTTCAGCGACTCGGCGCTTGCCCGTTGCGCGACCGGGTTCTTGTAGTCGAAGCTGGCCAGGGTCGTCCGGCCGGAGCCGATGCGGCGCACAGGGCTCCATTCGCGGATGCCATCGTCTTCGAGCGAACCGCCCTTGTCGCGGAACGGGATTTCGCCGGAATCGTCGATCCCGGTCGGATCGATGGGTTGCGCCAGCGTGCTCCTGTCGCTGAGCCAGAGCGTGTGCCCGTCGGCCCGGTGCTCGTACCAGTAGTGCAGTCCGAGCTCTTCCCAGCGGCGGTGCAGATGATTGTAGTCGGTCTCGCCGTACTGGTTCGCGCAGGTCAAGCGCGGATAGTCGCCGACAATGACTGGATTCCAGTCGGCCTGGCGGTAATGGCCAAAGGTGAGCTCGGTCAGTTCGAGAACGCTCTTGCCGTGGAAGGACACGTTGTCCTTGCGGAGCCTGGCGAAGGCCAGCCAGGGTTCAAGCACCATCTGGTAAAAGGCGAAGCCGCCATCGGCGCGCAGGAATCGGAATTCGGTGACGTAGCCGTTGAAGTAGCGCAGCGAACCGTCTTCGCGCACCAGGGAGATCGTGACCATCCTGGCCATTATCTCCTTCAGGGGAATCCGTGCGTCGTCCGACAGGAGTTCGACCTCGAAGCGGAAGCAGCGCGAGACCTCCTCATGCGCCGTCATCCTGTTCGGCAGGAGGATGGCCTCCGGTCCGTCGCCGCGGGGGAAGTCCAGGCGCATCAGGCGGTCGTGCTGCGCATCGAGAGTGAACGCCGACAGCGCAGCTCCCGCCGCGATCGCTTGGCTTTCGCCCATGTGTTGCCTCCAATGGCTTATCAGGTATCAGATTTTCCATCGGCTAAGGTAACGAACAAGTCTTGGGCGACCTTGATAAAAAGCAAGAGGCGGACTCGGCTGTTGCCTTGATGGGTAGGAGCGGAGAAACGAATGTCCAATGATGTGCTGATCTTGTTCAGCTTGATTAGTCTCAAGGTGAGCTGATGGGCGGGTTCTACATTTTTCCTTTGGTTGCCAAGAAGCAGCGCAAAACAAGGGGATGGAGCATGCGCAAGTACGTATCGAACGAAAGGCCCATGGGACTGGACATGGTTCGCAGGCCCGCAAGCAGTGGGAACGCGCATGCTCTCACAGTGGAGCGCATCGACATCGGCCCGGCTCTGAAGAAGAGCCGCGTCAGCAAGCTTTATGGCCGGCCGTACCCGGTCCAGTTCCGCAATCAGGGCGCATTCGACGCTTGGAAGCAGGCACTCGGCAGCGGCCAGGAATGGAAGCGGTGGGCGGACCCAGAGGCGACGTGCTGGAACATACGCCATGAGATCCAGCAGCAGCTCAACAACATGCGTGCGCATGACAACATGGACGCCGAAGCACGGGCGCAGGTCGACGCGCGAATGCAGGCCATATCGATCAGCGCAAACCTGAAGTACGAGCTGCAGAAGGGCGCAATCATCGAAGCGACGCCGGCGCTCGAGACCTTGCTCCTCAACTCCGACATGGATTTGAACTTGCCGATGAAGATGGTTGCGCCTCCCTATCCTGCGCAATATCTCAGGTTCGGTCCGGAGGCGGCTCGCCACCTGAAGGTGCCGGATTCGGATTTGCCGGACCGTCTGTTCGACGGCGTGTTCTGCTTTTTCACGCCTCCATCAACGCGCTACGGCGATGGAATCAAGTGGACGCTCGAGCTCATTTTCGTCAGCCAGCGTCAGGATTGCTATAGCGGCCAGGTCGCCCTGCTGGGAGAAACGGAGCGTGACGACACGCCTCTGGGTGAATGGCTCAACCGGGTTCTCGACACGGCGAAGGGTCGGTCGGTCGAGACCTTCTACAAGCCCATGTACGCAGCGGTGAGCTATGTGGTCAAAGTCTTCCTCTACATGGCGCTCAGGCAGGCACGCAGCATCGAGCATCAGGAATACGATGAAGCGATGCGGCGAATCGTCGGACTCGGGATCAAGAAGCGGGCCCGATTGCTTCAACGCGTCGAGTCCCTCTACAACGGCATCCGGGTTGGCCCGGATGACCTGCCCCAGGAGGGCGCTGCCCATGAGGGTGGCAGTACCGTGGCGCCGCATTGGCGCCGCGGGCACTTCCGGATGCAGGCTTGTGGAGTCGGGAAACTCGAACGCAAGCTGATATTCGTGGCGCCCATGCTGATCCATGCCGCGCAGCTGCAGGGGGACATCCCAGCGCCTAAGCCGTATCGCGCAGGCGGCACACGGGGTCCTGAGCGTCCGGTGGCCTCGTAGGTGAACGCGATTACAGCTGAACCGCAGGCGCTTGTGCAGCCCGATTCTGCTGTCCCGTTGGCTTTGTAGCCGTCGCAAGACGGAGGACCGAACGTATATCGGGCCGGCTTGCCTTGCCCGCACTGACGGTCAGGAAGGAGTTCAAACCGAGCCGCTTGCGATCCGTCCCTTTAGTCGCCAGGGTCAGTGGTTTGAGACACGGCTTGTCCAGCAAGAGCCTGATTTCGTACTGCACCGAAGGCACTGCAAACAGGCTGACCATCTCTTTCAGCGCGGCGTGAGACCGGCCATTTGGCAGGAAAGCCTTCGCCGTCTCATCATCCAGCGGACCGATATGCAGGCGGACCCGCAAGTCGTTGCGCCACGCACGCGCGCCGAGCACAGTGCCGAAGCCGAGGGTGGGATCGGTGACGCCCAGTGTGCTGCGGATCTTTTGCGGTATCGGGTCCCAGGCACCGACGAATTCCTCGACACGGACCGGAACGCCGAAATACTCGCCCAGCACGCGTTCCACTGTCGAGGCGGCGACCGGGCGCGTCCTGAGCAGTCCGGCGTAGAAGCCAGCCACTTCCGCGGGAATCGATGCATAGGGCCTGGCTGGTCCGAAGCTGGTCGGCCGGAGCCCGCCCAGTGCGCTCAGCATCGGAAGCAGATCGTCCTGCGCCCGCGTGTTCAGGCCGTGTTCGACACGGTATTTTCCCCACGCCTCGTAGTGCAGGCCAATGACTCGATTCGAAAACAGATCGATGAATGGCTTCCAGCTCTCGTCCGCGCCCAGGCTCGTCCTGGCGGCCGCCCGTTCGGTGTCATGCAGGGGCAGCGTGCCGCTTGCGCCGAGCAGTCCGATAAATGCCGGCGTGATGTGAATGCGAGGGATGGCTTGCCCTGGCGTTCCGGTGGCGTCGAGCGTTTCGACCTGCATGCTCTCGATCTCACTGGCCGGAAAAGCCAGCGACAGGCTGTTCCGAAAGCGCAGGACCCGGCTGAATGCTTGGGCGTATGGGATGCCCTGTTGGCGCAGCAGCCGCACCAGGATATTCAGCAGTTGTGCGAACCGGTAGCGGTATGGCGCCGCGCGCAGCTGCTCGGTCATGACAGCGGCATGCTGCCGCTTCTCGGTTTGCATCGGAACAGCTCCTCCCCGGACTGGTGTGACAGGATCACGAGTTCGATAAAGCTGTTCATCTGGACGTACAGCGCAAAGAACTGGTCGATGACCTGGACGAACAGGTGCAAGCCGGCGCCGACGAAGGCATCTTCATTGATCGTCAGGCGCACTTCGGTCCCGTGCGCCAACGACGACCCGCGTTTGTGCCTCAACCAGGCGGTGGCCTCGGCATGTTCAAGCCCGACGATGCCGGCGATCTGTCGCCGCGAGACCGCCGATCCGGTGAAGTCGTACAAGGCCAGCAGTTCGCGCAAGCCGTCCGCGCCTTCGGTCGCGAGCGAGTGATGGTTCAGCGTCAGGTGCGAGATGAGGCGCCAGTGGGCGCCCTGGCCATTTGCCAGGCGATGGGGGCGCGTGGGCCTGCGAAGAAAACGGATCGCCGTGCCCTGTGCTGCGCCGGGAATGGACAGGTCGCCGTCGGCCGAGCCGGATTTCAACAAGCAAGGCAAGTCCCGGTTCGTGCAGGTGAGGTCGATTGACAGCGTTGTTCTCTCGACCTCGATTGGCGCACCGTCGACGTCGACCAGCGAGATGACTTTTTCATGGCCCGGACTGGTGGCTGCCAGCGTGTCGTCATGGCGCAGTATCCAGTAGCGTCCCTTGCGCGCATCGCTCTCGCCGTGCCGGAGGGCATAGAAGGGGCGGAATTCGACTGGCGCGATGCCTTTGCCTTGCTGCTGCACTAGGTGAACCCGGTCGACGGAATAGACTTCGTACGCTGCCGCATGCGCGGAATGCGCCAGCACGGAATATTCGGCTGTTTGCTGGCTGTAGCCGATCGGGACGCCTGGTTGCTTGAACAGGTTGACGACTGGGGTGCAGTCAGGGATCAGGCTTTGCGTCGACAGCCCGGCGAGCATCCTTGCCTGGTCCGAGCCCGGCGGCACGCCTGCGAGCGCCAGATGCAGCGTGAAGCGGGTGCAACCTGCGGGGAGGCGCGCGCAGAGTGTAGCCAGGTCGATGTCGACGAAGCTGAACTTTTCTGGGAAGGCAAAGTACTCCGCAAGAACCCGGTAGGCGCGGTGCGAGCGGGCCTCGAACGGGATCAAGGCATCATCGTCGGAAAAGCCGACCGGTGCGATTGGTATCGCAGAGACCGGAATCCATGTTGCGTCGCCTGCTGCTTGGACGTACGCCGATGATGCTCGCATGAACAGCGCATCGCGCAGCGCTGCGCAAAACGAAGAGTCTCCGTCGAGATAGACCCTGAATGGGGTCGAGATACTCGGGGGAATAGGAGCCGTGGACTCGAACTCGATGCCGATCGACGCCGTCACGCCCGGCGGCAACCTTGTCGAAGACGGCGCGCGGATGACAGCATCGAACCAGGCCGAGGCAATGGCGAGCGGGGACGGCGTGACGTCATATGCGGTCTGGAACTTGCAGTTCACGCCGCGAACCGGCGCCGACTCCAGCAAAGTTCCCTGCGGGACGGTTCCGGTGCTGCCGCCAGCGCCGCGGGCGGCCGGGAGAAAGCGCACGATCGCACAGGAGGGAAACGGCCGAAGATAGTGCGGAAACAGGAGGTTGAGCAGCGCCTCCGTAAATTGCGGATAGGAGTCGTCCAGTCGTTTCGACACCCGGGCGCATAGCAGGGCGACGGACTGGATCAGGCGTTCGACATGCGGATCATCGCAGGCGTCGCCGCCGATCTGCAGCTTGGCCGCCACCTTTGGATAGCGCTCGCCATACTCGCGGCAAAGCTGCCGCATGGTGACGAGCTCGCGTTCGTACTGCGCAAACAGTTCATCCATGGTGGTTGTGCCTAAGGAGCGCTGCGTACGCTCTGGACCGAATAGCGCTGCAGCGACGGCTGGAACACGGCGTTGAATTGCATTGGTTCGGCTATCGGTGCGTTTTTCAATTCGGCGGTAATCACGAAGTCGACTCGGTTGATCGCCCCTTTCCTTGGCTGCAGCGTTGCCGTCACCCTGTGTAGCCGCGGTTCATGCCGTTCGATTGCCTGCCGGACCGCAGTGCAGATCCGTTTCTGATCGGTGTCGCTCGTCATGCACATGCCGGCAAAATCGATCAGGCCGTAGTTCACGATGGAGCCGCTGACTTCGGAGTAATCAGCCAGTGCGTTAGGGAGGAGAGCGGAACGGGTGTTGAGGAGTGCTTCCAAGTCGCGAGTGATGCTTTCCTTCCATTCGTCGGCCTTTTTGGACGGTGTGCGGAATCCGCCCTGAGGGGCGTCGTCATCGGCGTCCAAACGGTCGAACAAGCCGGGCACAAAACTCTGCATGCTGTTTCCTTTAAAGCCGTCGTGAAGCAGAAGAAGCGTCATTATTCCCTTCTTGCAGAGAATAAAGTTGCGTCTCATCAACGTATTTATTTAGCAGAACAAATTTAAGGTTTATGCGCCAGATCAACAATTTTTACGCAATGCCGGCCATGCTTTGTGGCATCTGAACAATGCGAATCTGCATCAGGAGAGACCGATGAGCATGGGAGCAAAAATCTTGTGGTCCGAGGGACTGACGCTGGGACCCCAGCATTTCCAGCGGCAGGACCTGTACCACGAGACACGACTGCTCGGGATGGCGTCTGCGCTGAATCCCAACTTCTGGGGTGTCCGCCGGCTGCAATGGAATATGGATGGGCTCGGCCATAATCTGCTCGAAGCGCAAGCGATGTCGCTGATCTTCCAGGATGGCGCAGTCTACGATGCGCCTGCAACAGACCTGTTGCCGCTTTCGGTCGACTTGACCCAGCTGCCGCAGGAGATCAACACCTTCACCATTTACGCCGCGCTCCCGACCATCCGGCCGCATGGCGCCAATGCGGAGGAGGGCGGCCGTTATGCGTTGGCGGAGGCGGAAACGTCCGACCTGTTCAGTGACGCGGTTCCGATCGATGTGCCGTTCCTGAAGAAGCGGCTCCGGCTGATTACCCACGTTGAGCCGCGAGATGGCCATGTCAGCTTTCCGGTGCTGCGCATCCATCGCGACCCGCGCGGTGGTTTCGAGGCGGATCCGACATTCGTCCCGCCATGCGTGGCGATCAGCGCTGCTCGTCCGCTCCAGCAGTTGCTTGACGGGCTGATGAGCGCGCTATCGGCAAAAATCGTGTCGCTGCATAACTCGCACCGGAAGACAAAGGCGTCCACCTTCGAGGTCCATGCCGGCGATATCACGTCTTGGTGGATGCTCAACATTATCAGCACGGCGAACGCGTCCCTGCAGCACTGCGCGCGTTCCCGGGTGCAGCATCCCGAGGACCTGTATGAGAAGCTCCTCGCACTGGCAGGCGGATTGATGACCTTTTCGGACAGGTACACAACGCCGGATCTGCCCGCCTACGTCCACGCCGATCCCGGCGTCACGTTTGCACAGCTCGATGCCGTGATCCGGGACCTGGTCGATACCGTCATTTCGGCTAAGTACTTCACCATTCCGCTCATAGCCGAGGACAGTCGCCGTACCCACTTCAAGGGTACGCTCGATTCTTCGAAAATTACCCAGGAAACGCAGCTTTGCCTTGCCGTGAGTGCGGACATGCCTCCACTCGAGCTGGTGGCTGCTGTACCGGTCCGGGTCAAGATCGGATCGCCCGACGATATCGAACGCATTGTGGCATCGGCACTCCCCGGCATTACGCTGACGCACATGCCGCAGGTGCCGGCGGCGGTGCCTATTCGTCCAGACACCTATTATTTCCTGCTGTCGACCAAGAATGGGCTCTACGAGAATGCGCTGAAAACGCAGGCGATTGCGATCTATGCGCCGGACGGGATGCGTGAGCTGAAAATGGAGCTGATCGCGTTCACGCAGTGAGTTCAACGGGTTCGGTACTGTCATTTCTCGAGTGTTATTGAACGTTGCTAATTGATATCGCTTCCGATTATTATCTAGGAATCATCTTTTACTTGGCACGTATGTAGGAAGCACGGCCTGGACCGGCATCAGCGCGTCCGGCGACGCAAGTGGAGCAACTGACATAATCTAATCGGCCTGCATTGGCCACCACTTTCTTAATATTGGCCGATGGACGATATCTCTTACCAAGCATCATCCCGCTTCGAGCACCTCCCTTCTCGCCGTAGCGACCGAGAGCTGGCGTTTCACCATGCGAGCGTCACTCAAGCACCAGATCGCCTCAGCAACCTGACCTAGGAGACCGCGCGGGGCGCTTCTGTTGCCTTCGCTGGCGAAACGCACGTCGGGCATCAAATATATCAACTCAACATTATCCCTGACATGACGATTTCAAGTTTGGAAGCCAATGCAATTTGGGACAGTTTTCTAAAACGCTGGCCTCTCGAAAAACTGGCCGAGATGACCCTAGAGGAGTACAGCAGGGCGGGGGATGCCGATTGTTTTACGTACGGCTGGCTTGAGCAAAAGACCGAACAACTTGGTTCCGTCTGGGGCGGCTCCGCCTTTAAATTCGGAGTTTATTCGCGCAAGGACCAGAGCGACAAGCCTGGTGGCGCGGGAAGAGCGTATTCGACCAAGTACGGTTGGTATGCGAAATATGGCAGCACCGCAGAAGAGGCGTTCGAGCGTGTGCGCGAGCTGGTCTGCGAGGTAGCGCGGGCCGCCCGCGCTGGCGACCTGGAAGCCGTCCAGCGGACCGATCTGGGCGCGACGATCAAATGGAAGCTCGCCTTCCTGTACCAGGATCGGTCCGCCCCGATCGTACTGCCGGTGTACAGCGGCGACCACCTTGCGGCGTATCTTGAGCGGACCTCGAAACGCAATATAGCGGACTTGCAGAAGGCTACGATGGCGCGGCGAGGCGATACCGATCTGTTCCAGTTCGGCGCCGAAGTTTGGGATACCGCAGGGGCAACGCTGGCGGCGATGAGTCTGCGGATGGAAGACGCGTTGGCGTATCTGCAGGAAAGTCCAGAGAGGTTCCAGCCGATCAAGAACCGGACCGATAAAATCGCAGGTTTCATGACGAGTGAAGGGCGCAATGTGGCGCTCGCGCTCGATAACAAGTCGGCCAGATTGTGGCTAGAACCTGGCACCTGGCTGGATACAGTCAAGTCGCAGCTGAAGGACATCGAGCAATATGCCGCCGACGAGTCTCGCAACACTAATCTGGACGCTAACGCGCCGCGTCTCGCGCGGGGACGGCCGGCAGTCTACTTGACGGTGCCGACCCGTGCCGCGCTGCTTGCCCTGTTCGACGCCTATGACACTCCCGAATCGCCTACAAATGACATCATGAGTTCCCAATCTTCCTTCGAAGACGTACAAATTCCACTGAATCAGATTCTGTACGGGCCGCCGGGCACGGGTAAGACCCACGCGACCATTCGCGAAACGCTGCGCATTTTGGACCCGGCATTTCTCGCGGCGCACGAGTCGGCGCCAGTCGTGCTGAAGGAGCGTTTCGACGCCCTGAACGCATCAGAACAGGTCCACTTCGTTACTTTCCACCAGAGCTTCAGTTACGAGGATTTCGTCGAGGGTCTGCGGGCGACGGTCAACGACGACAAACAGGTCGAATATGTGATCGAGCCGGGCGTCTTCAAACGCGTCTGCGATGGTGCCCGCACGCAGGGCGTACAGGCTGGAGTGGGAATTCGCAGCAATCCGCGCATCTGGAAGATCTCGATAAACGGCAGCGGGTCTAGCCCCGAGAAAACCTACTGTCTCAATCACCAGGAAGCGCGCATCGGCTGGGGCCGCACGGGCGACCTGAAGTCCGGCGAGAAAAACGCCTATCACAAGGGGCTTGGCACGGGAGAGCAGGGAACACTCGCCTACTTCGCCAACGAGATCGTGCCTGGGGACATCCTGCTTGTGCTGCACACTGCGGAACAATTCTGTGCGGTGGGGGTGGTGACCGGAGACTACCGCTACGACGACGAGGCGCCGCGGGGCATTCGTGACGACTACCAGCACGTTCGTCCCGTGACCTGGCTGTACCGCAACCTTGCGCTGTCGATTCTGCCGCTGAACGACAACAAGCAGCTGACGCAGAAGACGGTGTACCCGCTCGACCGCATCACCTGGGGCGATTTGCTGTCCTATCTGGAGCAGTCGAGCGCAAAGCCGATTCAGCAGGCCGAGGCCAAGGATGAGCGCAAACCGCATGTGCTGATCATCGACGAAATCAACCGCGGCAATATTTCGCGCATCTTCGGAGAACTCATCACGCTGATCGAACCAAGCAAGCGAATGGGAAAGCCGGATGCACTGACCGTCGTGCTGCCGTATTCGAAAAAGCCGTTCAGCGTGCCGGACAACGTCTATCTGATCGGCACCATGAACACCGCCGACCGTTCTCTGGCCGGACTGGACATCGCACTGCGCCGGCGCTTCACGTTCAGGGAAATGGCTCCGGATCCAGAACTGCTGATGAAGACCGAAGTCGAGGGCGTGAACATCGGTGTCATGCTGCGCGTGATGAACGAACGGATCAAGGTCTTGCTGGACCGTGACCACTGCCTCGGACATGCCTACTTCATGCCTCTGCGCGAGAAAACGAATCCGTCTCTGGCCGAACTTTCCTTCATTTTCAGGCAGCAGATCCTGCCTTTGCTGCAGGAGTATTTTTTCGAGGACTGGGAGCGTATCGCTTGGGTCCTGAACGACCAGGCAAAGAAGAACTCCGATCTGGCCTTCGTCGTGAAGGCTTCGGACGACCTGACCAAGCTGTTCGGCGCGGGGGCGGCGGCCAACCTGAGAGATGCCGACAAGCGCTGGCGTATCAATCACAAGGCCTTCGACAGGATCGACAGCTATCTCGGCATTATCGGAGACGCGGCGTGAAGACGGTGGTCGTGCGCGAATACGCACGGCTGACCACGGACGATGTCCCCGCTTCGCTCGACCAGGCCACCGTCACGTCCTCGGCGTTCGAATGGCTGTGCAATCTGGCGGCCGGCTTCAGCCGCTCAGGCGCGTCCTTGCTGCACTTGGAAAACCGGCGCTGGCTGCGCCTCGACAGCCATGTGGGTGTGATACAGACGCCCTGCGGCACCCTGCTGGAAATCCTGCCCAAACATACGCCGATCGCCGATGAGGCGACGGCAGGCGGGGCTCGTGCGCTGCTGGTCAGGATGCTCGCGGAAGCGCTCGATCTGCCGGTGCGCACTGCGGAGGTGGCCGACATCGCGATGTTTCGCCATCCGCTGCTGGAGTGGGTCATGCGGCGCTTCGTGTCTTCGCTCGACGATCTGGTCAAGCGTGGGTTGCGTTTCGATTACCAGCGGGTGCAAGAAGAGGCGCGTTACCTGCGCGGCCGGCTGGATGTCGTCAGGCAGATGCGCCAGCCTCCCGGGCGGAGGCATATGTTCAACATCCGGCATGACCTGTTCCTGCCCGACAGGCCGGAGAACCGCCTGCTCAAATCGGCGCTGATGCGCGTATGCCAGACCACCGCCCAGCCGGACACCTGGCGGCTAGCGCACGAACTGGCCGGCCTGTTCGCCGACATGCCGCACAGCGTCGACACATGGGCCGATTTCCGGGCGTGGCGTACGGATCGCCTGATGGCGCACTATACGGCGGTCCGACCGTGGTGCGAGCTGGTTCTGGGTGAGCACATGCCGCTGGCGGTACGCGGCGCGGTCAATGGCATCAGCCTGCTGTTCCCGATGGAGAAGCTGTTCGAACGCTATGTGGAGGTGCGGCTTTCCAGGCAGCTGCCGCGGGCCTACCGGCTGAAAGCCCAGGCGCGCAGCGAATCGCTGTGCGTGCACGATGGCATCGACATGTTTCAGCTGCGCCCGGATTTTCTTGTGCTTGACGAGGGCAAGAACGTACTTGTGATGGACGCGAAGTGGAAGCTGCTAGCCACCTCAGAAAAGGCCAGCAAGTATGGCCTGAGCCAGAGTGATTTTTATCAAATGTTTGCCTATGGCCATAAGTATCTGAATGGCATCGGGAACATGGTGCTAATTTTTCCGAAGACGGTCGGGTTTGACGATGTGTTGCCGAGGTTCGATTTTTCTTCTCATCTCAAATTGTGGGTTGCACCTTTTGATCTTGACGCTGGGCTATTGAAATGGCCGTTCGAGCTGATGAGGGTTGAAGCTGGCTTGTGCCACTAGAAGGCTAGCAGCATTCGTGAGCGAGCAGCCGCGTGCGTCGAGGTGAAGTGAGCAACTACACCAATACAACTTTTATAGAACTTTTGTATCGATGTTCCCTGAGGATTAGAAGGTAGGTAAGGCTACGAGTATCACTTAATCCAACTTTTTGTTGCTGATTGATGATTTATAAGTTATATTAAGTGACATGTGAGTTACGTCCTGCCCCCTACTTACCCTGTAAGGTGAAATATGTCGAACTACGTTGTACATCCATCCTCGAAGAACATGTTGCCTCATCCGTATTCGCCCGAATTTCCTGCGGCTCTGAGAGCGCGACGGGAGTTGCTGGGTATGAGCCGAGCAGCGTTGGCGAGAGCCGCTGGAATCCACGGGGTGATGCCCCGACGCTACGAAGAGCCGGACTGTGGTGAGTTTGCGCGCCCGCGACCGGAGACCACGTGGCTTGCACTCAATCGTGCCCTTGGGTACGAAATCCCAACTGATCTCGAGCGAGATTTTACGAATGTTCTGGAGTTGCAAAACGAGGGGCTGTTCGGAAGCGGGCCAATAGCTGCCCCTGATGAGGCACTGTGGGCTCCGAACACATTGTCAGCCGAAGATGACGCCGCTACGCAGCCTCAAACCCCTAGCGGGTTAGTCGCCGATAAAGCCGTTGCAATACGTCCGTTGACCATTGCAGAGGCCAAGCAGGGGCTGTCACTGATGTTCGGTATCGATGCAACTCAGATCGAGATCCTGATCAAAGGGTAGTGCATGAACGGTGCGCATTTTCGGAGAGGCGCGCTCTTACGTACAGAGAAAAATTATGCTCGATCCAACAAATAGTGTAAAAAAAGCGGAAGTACTTCGGTTTCTTCACGAGCAGGTTTTTGACCCGATACTTACGTCCCCTAACGCATCCAACTCCCTCAAAAGCGGGATTCGGCAGACGATCATGCGCATGAACCAACGTGATGCCAAAGGCATCGTCCACTTCTACTGGTCTGCAGTTAGTGGAACGGAGCAAAGCATTAGCTTCGCAAAGAAAATGCGCGAAGAGGGCTTCAAAAGATTTGAAGATATTGTTGAAGATTTCAGAGAACGATTTAACGAAAAGTGGCTTGCGAACTGAATAGTCGAGGATCTGCTCGATGGGTGTGCGTTGCGCTTCCAGACTGCTGTACACCTTCGTCTCGACGAGAACGGTCTTGCCCGACGGTGTCACGTCTATAGCAACTCTACATGCGGGCTCGTCCAACCCTGGCAGCCTGCTATATTCGATCTTACCCCCCCCGACAACGACTCTTCGTCTAGTTGCGTTAGCAGCTTTTAGTATGTGACCTTAAATGTGGGACTATCCTCGGGACGGCTCTGGCGGCGGTCATAAATGCGTGTAGTCGCGATGTTTGCATGGCCCAGCCATTCTTGGACCTTTGCAATATCGGCACCGTTGTCAAGTGCGTTGGTAGCAGCGGTCGCGCGAAGTGCATGCGGCCCGAAACCCGCGACGTCGATCTGGAGCCTCTTGGCGTAACTGGCCAGCATCTTATAGACGCCGTCGGGCGTGATCGACGCAGTGCGGCCTCGTGAGTTGTTGCTGATTGAACGGAACAGCGCACTGCTTGGGTCATCGCTATGGCTCGCCGCCTCGAGGTATGTCGCGATCGCCCCGGCCGCAGCTGGGTGCAGCGGCACGTATCGTATCTTGCTACCCTTGCCCCGTACCTGCAGGTGCTTGACTCCGCGACGCTCCTGGATGTCGGCCACGCGCAGTGCGCACAGCTCGGCACGACGAAGGCCGTGATACAGCAGGGTGGCGAGAATCGCGCGATCGCGCCGACCGTGCAGAGTAGAGACATCGGCCACATTCAACAGCGCGCGTGCTTGGTGGTCGCCAATCGCTGGCGTCTTGCCTTGCCCGCTTTCCATCCTGGGGCGTTTTACCCCCTCGACCGGATTGCCGGTCACCGCATTGGATTCGCACAGGTAGTCGAACAGCGACGACAGCGCGGCAAGCTTGCGACGAATAGTCGCACCACTCAAGATGCGCCGCTCAAGGTCGTGACGCCAAGCCAATACATGGCCTCGGCTGACCTTGCGGAACTGCGTCGATTCCTCAATGCCGGTAAAGAGCATGAACTCGCGTAGGTCGCTTTCATACGCACGACGCGTGCGAGGGTTGTCGATGTTGGCGAACCAGGCAACCGCTGGCGGCACGTCGACCAAATGCAGGAACTGGACGGGTGTTAGGCTGCCGGATGGGGCAGCCTGGGGTGCAGTCAGTGGTAGCTTCGATGGCAATTGAACACCTTCATCAAAAATTTCAACACGCCGTTCGAGGCGAGCGAGGATGGCGCCGCCAGGCAGGTGTGGCCGAGCAGGTGCACCTTCGTTCTCTGGCCGCTGAAATACTCCAGGAGGCCTTGCGTGGGCTAGGTGGCTTTTGTTTGTCGAGACACTCTGCTTTGGGAATCGACGCCACATTATGTCGCCAAAACCGTAGCCTGCAACAGCAGGTTTTCCTGACCGCCACCTCGGTCCGCTGCTCGGCGCTCGAGCCTTACAGCTTCCCTCACCTTGAGCTCGGCGGTACTAGCGATAACGCTTTTTATCAATAGTAAGAAATTCGCGAGTAGTAATGGACAACTAGCCTATTAGGGTAGCCGACTACCAAACAATGCAGTGAGCCCTCCCTACTCTAGAAGGAGGAGACGCTTGAGATGCTGCGAAGTACGACTAGGTATGTGGCCATTGCGTATAGCACATCACGGATCGACCTTGCTACGTGCGTACTTAACCGTACCTAAGAACCAGCAGACTGATGCGTTAGGCCAGAGCACACTTCGAAACTTGTTGCGCGACTTACCTTGATGGTAAATAATACCCCTCCGGCCGCAAAACTTACCATCATGGTGAACTCTACCAATCCTTATCTCACGGTCTTGCCTGACATTTGTCACCCACCTTTGTGCACCGACCCAGATGGGAGCGATCGCAAAATTGGGGAGGAAGCACTGTGGAAGCTGCACGAACTTGTCGAAATAGCATCATCGGATGATGATGAGAATGTAAAGATGGTAACGAATAGGGCAGTGCGAGATTACGAAAATCTGGTCGAAAATGGTTTTGACTTGAACGACGTGCTAGCGCAACTTGCTGTAAAAGGTGTATTCAAGGGCTCTTGGTGGTGTAAGACCAGTCCATCGAAAGATCGCAACGGGAAACCTCGCGGAGTGGGAGCATGGATTCCTTGCGATGCATACTCAATCACGTTGGATTACGAAAATCCAAAAACTGGCTACTGTGGAATAGCTAATTATTATTTAAAGATGTGTAAGAGTCTTGATGGCTCTGTAGTTCTTTTTGTATCTGTACATTTATAGTCTTAACCAGGAGTGAATCATGAGTGCCAACTGCCCCGTTTGCTGCGAAGGCAATATCGTGCGCGAGACCTGGCCGGCGGAATTTGAGTATCAGGGCGTTACGTTATCTTCTGATTATATAGAGGAATATTGTGATGCTTGTGGTACTGCGCTGCAGTCGCCAAAAATAATTAGAGAAAATATAAGAAACAAGCAAAGAGAAAAGAATAAGCACGATGGATTACTGTTGGGTGATCAAATTCGTGATTTCTTAGATTCTTTTGGTATGACCCAGAAGTTGGCCGCTGAATTGTTTGGGGGCGGGCAAAGTGCGTTTGCAAAATATGAGGCTGATGAAATAGCTCATACAGTATCAATGGATCGTCTCCTGCGGCTATGTTTGGCCGAGCCTAAAAATATTATATTGCTAGCTAAAGAAAGCAATGTTCAGCTTCCCGTAAAAGTTGTAAAACGAGTTAACGAGGCCGAGAACGAAAAATTTATGGCAGTTGCGGAAGCCTGGGCAGCCTTGGAAGAGTCCGCCAAGGAATGGCACTCAAATTCATCTTTGTGCGCAAATGACGGAATTTTTAAAGCATATGCGGCAAATGATCATGATAAAAGGAAAAATTCGTCCGAATGGGCGCTTGAAGAGGAAATTGCGGCATGAAACCAAGTGCTCTCACTTTACGTGACCTGACATTTCTTGGAATTCGTGTAGAGATCGATCCCGACTACAACGAAAATTCCAAAGAATATGACTTTGATGGTGCACCTATGCACTGGGGACTTAGGCATGGCCCGCAAAAAGATGACGGATTATCGTGGTGGGTGGGTATGGACTTCGCCACAAAAGGAAGCGAGGAAAAACCCTGTCCATACTTGATCGAAGTTAAAGCTGTAGGGTTGTTCACGATAAGCGAAAAAGTTCCTGAAGATAAACGTGAAAAATTCGTCTTCGAAAGCGGTTCGTCTTTAGTGTATGGAGCAATTCGTGAAATGGTGTCGATGACGACATCTCGATCAGCACACGGTGCTCTCATGCTTCCAACTGCTAGTTTTGTTGGTGAATTCGAGAGTCATCAGAAAAAGATTCAGCAACAAACCGAGCGCAAATCGGAAGAAAGCTAAAGAAAGGTGTTTATTGGAATCGCCGACCTTTAGAAATTAAATTTTTTAAGATGTTGGTGTCGTAGCGAAAATCTAGCTAAGTGGCTTGGTTGGGCTAAGGAAATCCGCTTCAAGCGCGTCATTACCGGCCGGTTACTAGCACTTAAATAACAGTTTGATCGAGGAAACAATGACCGACCGTGAAGAAGAGCCATGTGACTGCTATGACCCGGATTGCGGTGAGTGCAACCAACGCATAGCTGACGAAGCCGAAGAAGTTGAGATGGCTGAACACTATCGTGCAATAGAGCAGCGGGAAGAACGCGACTTGCAACGTCAACTTGAAGGTGGCGATGATGATGATGGTGATGAAGAAGACCTAAACGGTTCGCACCCTATTGATGATCCAGATGATTTGGAAGACTAAGGCTATTTAAGCTTCCTGGCCACCCATTGTTACTCAACATATCTCTTGCAACTGTCATAAATAACGAATGAGAGAAAGAAATGAAGGTTCTTCGTCTAATTAGCAGGATTCCTGAGGATTTGCAAAGAGCGGCGTTGAGGATGCGATTGATAACGCCAAAGACCTGTCGGCATTTCACCTGGTTGAAGGCGATCCTTTTATGCCACTCGCCGAAGCGGAAGTATCTACAAGACTCAAGAACGATTTTGACTTGATCGAAAAGCCATACGTAGAAAGCGGAGTGTCGTATAAGGGGGAAGGTATCTTTGTGCTTGATGATGCGTTCACCCCTCCTAAACTTGCAGGCTTTGTTACTTACAAGCCACGCTCACCCGCCCTCACGTCTGCGTCCATTGGCTATATGGTTGTCGAGAAGGGCTATCGAGGGCAAGGCATCTTGAAAATGATGATGAAGGAATTGCTGAGCCAGTATCCTATCGTTGGGCTTGATTGTCCGCCTCATCTAGTAACTCTTTATGAGAAGTTCGGTTTCGCTGTTGCACATACCCAAGAATGTCACATTGCAATGGCAACAGGCCCACTTAATGGAAAGATGGTTAGTTTAGACACTGCTGAGATGATGACTTATCCTGAATTAAGGCAAGCAAAGCAGAGGATATCGGCGATACTTGGAAAAAAATCGCAAGCCGGGTATGTAAAATTTAATCAGCAGAGTGCACTTGCAGTGCGCCAAGCAGAAGAATTCGTTTCTAATAGGATGCGTCGCGAGCGGAAGTGAATTGGTCGTCGTGGATTAATCTGGGAACTAAAATAACCCGATTACATATAAAGAAGATCGTCAGTGTCTTTGGTTAATACAGTGCGGGACAGTAAGTACAGAACTGATCCTGCATGAGTTTATCCGCCTCTTGCGAAATTGTTGCCCCGGTTGCCGCCGGAAGAGTAGCCGGTTTGCTGATTGCGTTGTCGAGTACCGTAAAAATTTTTCCCCTAAAAACCCCCGCCTTGTACGAATCCAATACCCCTCGGCATCATACTAGACGATTTCAAAGTGCTCTCACTAATCATGGGTCGTGTGAATCCGGATTCTATCAAGGACGGCAATTGAATTGCAAAGAGATTGCCGTTATCAAGCAGCGATTGCGTGGAGTTTTCGGGCTCCCAATGTTAAGTCGACGTCCGCTTGCTCGAGAATCCATGCTTCCAGCTTCTCATGATGAATTCGCAGCAGATCCAACGGCCGATTCGTATAGTGTTTCTCAACGGTAGCACTTGGCTTATGCCCTTGAATTTGTGCGATCACGCCAGCAGGCAGGTCGAGCCATTCCGATAATGACTTGAACGACCGCCTCAACCCATGCAATGTCATCCCCTCAATGCCAGCGACAGCACACACAGAGTTGAGTTGATAGTTCGGACTGGTGATATGCCCCCTTTTCGTACTTGAGAACACCCATTCATTACGGCGGGGTAGGGCAGCAAGAAGCGTTGCTACGTACGGAGTCAGCGGAATCTCGCGCTCGCCCTCTACCTTGTCCCTGATCGTAAGCCCCTTCCATCGAAGGTTCAGGTCCTCCCAACGAAGCGCCATGATTTCGCCTGGCCGTGCCCCGGTGAGAAGCAGCGTCTGCAGATAAGCCGCCATCACAGGATTGCCAAGGCTTCGAACCGCGGCAAACCATGCAGCAAGCTGTTCCCGCTGTAGCGAGTCACGTTTGACGCCAGGCTTGCCCAAGACCTCCCGAGCCCTCTTGCTGCGCGCAGCATTAGTGGTAACGGCGCTGCCGTAGACAGGATGCTCCATACACCAGTTGAGAAACGCCTTGAGCATTCGGTGCGCAAGTCTCGCACTTGTCGGCCTTTTAGCCGCCTCTACCTTTGCCCATGCTTCGATTCGTTCTGGTACGAGATCGACAAGGCGCACATCTGCGAGGGCAGCAAGTGGTCCTGGTTCCGTCACCTTCTTCTTGCTACGTGTCCGCGGTTCCCCACCTTCCTTAATGAGTTTGAAGTGGTCAGCGTGGTGGCGCTCGCCCCAGTGCGGCGCTCGGTCCGCAACATACGTTTCCCACACTGTTTTCAAAGTGAGGGCGTCTCGCGCCGCCGCGTGTTTCGCTGCCAGTTCAGCGGCAGCCTTCTCGGCTGCAGCCGCCTTCATGGCCTCGATTTCGTCTTGCTTGACTTGGCGCGGATCCTTACCGCTGTCGACGATGGTTTGCAGCCTCCTGGCCTCGCTCTCGGCCTGTTCGATCGTCCAAGCCTGGGGCGAACCGATGGTGATGCGAATTGTCTTGCCGGCCAAGGTCGATTGAAAGATGAATGCTTTGGCTCCGGTGCTGGTGACCCGCAACGCTAGCTGATGCACCGTCGCGTGCCACAGGAACGACTGCGATTTCCCGTCCTCGCACCTAAAGGCCTCGATGCGGCCTGCTGTCAGTTTTACTCTCGACATTCGTTGCTGTGTCCTTGTCCGCTGATGAGCCCCATGTAACGGCCGTGTAAGTGAATTTCGAGTATATCAATGAACTCTCATCAACACCAAGAACGAGCGAGAAAATCATAACACGATGATTTTTAAGGGTTTTGTAGAATTCTTCAACATTGATCAACGCGCCTGAATACCCATTTTTGCGGACTCATAATCCGTTGGTGCCCGGTTCGACTCCGGGGAGGCCTACCAATATAATCAAGGACTTATGCCATTTTTTGCGAACTTTGTAGTTCTGCAAAAAATGGCGAGTTCCGCAAATTCTCTTCCACAAGCTTACCTCGAGGTGTTTCCATGGACGCAGAAATGCGCGCTCAGGCCACGCAGTATGAGCAGCTGACGCAAACCGTATACCAAGCCATTTTGAGGCGTGAGGGCATTATCAACGTCAATGTGGAGCATAACGTTGATGTCAAAGGTAGATCTGGTGTTGCGCATCAAGTTGATGTGTTGTGGCGCTTCAGGCAGGCAGGGTTAGAGCACTTGGTTTTGATTGAATGCAAAAACTACGCGACGCCTTTAACTCTTGAGAAAGTGCGCAATTTTTTCGCAGTGTGCCACGATATCGGAAATGCCCGGGGCATTATGGTAACCAAAACCGGTTTTCAGTCAGGAACAGTCGAGTTTGGCAAGCACTACGGTATTGAGTTGAAACTTCTACGCAAGCCGACGGAAGAGGATTGGAAGGGGCGAATTAAAGATATTCATCTGAATATCACTGCAAAAACTGCAGTGAGTACAGAGGAAAAGCCGTTGGTCGTACAAGTTCAGCTTGCGCCTTCTAGCGAAGAACAGGCAGACCGAATGGTAGCGCTTCAAGCAAGAGGTCTGGGCCGACTAGCTTATAGGCCAGACGCATGTTTGCTAGATAAAGACCGTCTCCCGATCAGTGACGAATTTCGGTGGTACATTCCACAACAGTTGGAAGTACTGGACAAAGATGACGGTGGCCCATATACACAACGTATCGAGCTTAAAGATGCATACATGCTTATGGATGAGGGGCAACCAACTGAGGAATTAGTTCGTGTTGCCGCACTCGAGTGTACGTTCTATGTAGAGTCGATAAGCCAAGAGATTATTTCTCATGGGGAAAATCTAGTTGAGGCAATTTTGAAAGACTTCAATACTCAAAGTGTTGAATATATACACACTCCGAAACTATCCTAATTAATCCACTATTTCGTCGGTTTTACTAGCTTACCCTTCCGGTGGCGGACATACTGCCTGGTCATCGTAGCCGACGCGTGACCCAGTTGGCTCTGGGCCGCTTCCATGCCTTGCTGCTCTTCCTTATCCGTACCGGCTTTCGCACGTAGGTCGCGGAACTGAAATTCCTTAATCTCGGCCGCCAGCTCAGGATGCTGCTCGGCTGCTTTCGTGCGTGCGCGGTCAAAAGCGTTGCGGAACTGGCTGTAGCTCTTCGGGATCAATCGCAGGCTTGTAACCTTCTCGGCCACGTTTCGCGCCAGGATCCCGACAGTCACAGACCAGTTGATCGATCAAGCCGTCTTCAGGGAGGCATGGGCGACGGTTGAGTATGGCAAGCAAGGCAAGGGTCAAGTATCGATACGAGCCCTTCCATTGCCAACAGGCTCAGACAAATCGACAACAACGTGGTCATTCATCGCAGCTTTTGCTAAACAGGACCCGACCTTTGGCCTGCTGCCGATTCGGATGACACCGCTTTAAGCTTTTTTAGCTTCTTCAAACTGTACTGGACTGACGTATCCCAGCGTCGAATGACGCCGCGTAGGATTGTAGTAGCGTTCGATGTAGTCGAACACGTCTGAGCGGGCCTGGGCGCGGGTACGGTACACCTTTCTTGCCGTTCGTTCGGTCTTGAGTGAGCTGAAAAAGCTTTCCATTGCCGAGTTGTCCCAGACTTTGCCAGCCCGGCTCATGCTGCAGGTAATGCCCTGTTCCTTGAGCAGTTGCTGGAAGTGCTCGCTGGTGTATTGGCTGCCTTCGACGCCCTTCTATGCCAAGCGGTGATTTTGATGGCGTTTATCTCGCGTTGTCGCCGCTGAATGATGTAGAAGACTTCCCGGGCTATATAGCGCTTGAGGCAGCGGATGGCTTCGAGCTTCGAATGCCCTTCATTGAGCCGCTTAGCCACGTATGCCTGGGTACGCGCGTCGGTTCGCAGGCGACCGATGGCAATAATGTGCAGTGCGCTGTTTGCGGCCCGGTCGCCGCCGCGGTTCAAGCGATGCCTCGATACCTTTCCTGAGGAAGCGGGTACTGGGCTAACGCCGCATAGGGCAGCGAAACTGGATTCAGACTGCATTCTTCCGCTGTTATCGCCAGCCGTCAGTAACAGCTGCGATGCCGATTCATACTTAATAGAGTTTTGCTCGATGAGTTCTGGAGCAAGTTCATCGACAAGTGCGGCGATCATGGTATCCAGGTCAGCGATCTCGTCTTGCAACTCCAGATAGCGTCGGCCCAACGACTTGAGCGCGATGCGATAAGCCGAGGTCAGGTTTCGGTAATCAGACAGGTCGGGGCGCCAGGCTGCCAGCGTCCAAATAAGCTGCATACGGGTGAGTGTACGCAGCGATTCTCGCAGCTCGTCTGGCGCACTGATGATGCTATTTTGGATGAGCTGCAAAGCGACACGGCGCGCAGCGATTGCAGTCTTGCGGCAGGCCTTCAGTACACGTAGCGACTCGACCATGCCATCACGCGTTTTGGGTGTGACGGTCCGGACCTCGGCCAACGCCGCATGGGCGGCATTTTCGGCGTCGATCGTATCGTTTTTGCCTCGCTTGCGGCGATCATGTTTATCCGGCGCAGTCACTTCCAGCACGGTCACGCCAGCTTGTTGAAGGTAGCGAAGCAGCCCGGCCCCATAGGTCCCAGTGCACTCCACACCGATTCGCGCAAGCTCGCCAAACGAACGCAGCCAAGCCAACATCTGCTTGTACCCATGACGCGTGCTTGGAAAGTATTCGTTGCCCAGAACGTGATCCTGCTCATCCACCACCGCTGCGAAATGCAGGTCCTTGTGGGTATCCACACCACCGACTACAACCCGTTGCTCATCCATGGCCTGCCGCTCCTTTAGGTAAAGTTAGCGATTCCGCCACTACGAATACCTGGACAAGACAGTAAAGCGACAGAGCGTCAGGCCCTTCTTGGGTCACATGTATCGACGAGGCGAAACCTCGCCGCAAAACGTTGCTGGGCAACCGACAGGTCCAGGGGAAGACATTACTCTGTCGATCAGAATGCGGGTCAGGTTGCCCAGAACGCTGCACGGCACCAGGTCTTCGCTGGCCGATCTATGCTACGAGGATCAGCTCGTCCAGGAATGGCTGGTACAGACATTCTTACTGTCCGAATGGTGGAGCAACGCAGTTGGCTTGCCGCGACGCCAGACACCCATCATCAGCGCATCGACAACAAGTTGCGAAGTCATGCTGTCTTGCATCGACCAGCCAACAATACGGCGCGAATAAAGGTCCAGAACGGCGGCGACGTACAGCCATCCCTCGGCAGTCCAGATATACGTAAAGTCGGCAACCCATTTCTGGTTTGGCGCTTCAGCCTGGAACTGCCGATCGAGGAGGTGCTCTGCTACAGCACTACGCGCTCCACGGTCCTTGGGCAGACCTCGGCGTCGGGGCCGTGCACGCAATGCCTGGTCTCGCATCAAACGCTCGATACGGTGCAATCCACACGACAGCCCTTGCTCAAGGACGTCGCGCCACACTCGCCGCGCTCCATAGGTGCGATCACTGCGCAGGAAGCTTTGCCGTACTTGCACACCCAGCTTTTCGTCTTGTCTGCTGCGATGGCTTGGCAGACGCGTCAGCCAGGCGTAGAAACCGCCCCTCGAGACACCGAGCGCCTCGCACATCAAATTGACCGGCCAGTCTCCTCGGTGCTTCGCGATGAAGCCGAACTTCAAATCGACTCCTTCGCGAAGTAGGCCGCGGCTTTTTTCAACAGATCGCGCTCCATCTTGAGCTTGGCGACTTCCTTGCGCAGCCGCGCAATCTCAGCATCCTGAGCCGTCATCTTGCCATTGCCTGGAAATGCTTCCTCGGGTTGCTCGCGCAATTCGCGCACCCATTTGCGCAGCACGTTTTCATGCACATCCAGGTCTTGAGCGGCTTGGCGTACCGATACCCCGCGTTCCTCGACCAACTTTACGGCCTCAAGTTTGAACTCGCGACTGAACTGCCTTCTTGCTGCTGCCATTGATTCCTCCTGACTTCATGTTCCACCTTAACTTGGTGTCTGTGGAATCGGCAGCAGGCCAGGCACGCCAGTACACCTGCACTTCGCTAGCGCTTTTGCAAATACTCTCTGGACTGATTGTGTTCTGGAAGGTTTCGATTGTCTATGGACTGTTAGCGCTCATGGAAGGGGTAACGTTGTGGATTATGGCAACCCGTGTGAACTGGCCACTATCGATGTACAAGGACATCAAGGTGCGTACATCTAACGACCCGTTCTGCCGTCGAGAGTGGCGCTACGGCACTTCGGCCATAATTGCCTACGCTGAGCTCTATCCAGACAATAGCAACGCTAAATTTATAGCAGCTCACCTTTTAAGTGATGAGCTAGTCAGGAATGAGCTCGAAGTCATGCTTCACACGCTATAGCTACTATTTAGGACCCGAACCGCGATTGTGGACCACATGCTTCCAAGGGGCACTTGCAGACAATTTTTGTATAATTTTACTTGCAAACTGGAAAACTTCATGCATACACTGTGGTCTTAATGTTCATAGGGGTCAACGTGCGCGTTCGAAGTATAAAGCTGACTAATTTTCGTCGTTTCGCTAATACGGAAATTAAAGACATTCCACAGACTGCTAAGTTGGTAGTGCTTGCAGGGCCTAACGGATCGGGTAAGTCTTCACTCTTCGATGCTCTACTGATGGGTTATCGCTATCATGCACAGCTTGGATGGGCAAACGATAGCAAGTACTTTACCCGTGAAACAGTGCTGCATATAAATCCTATTAATATGGTTAATGTCGAGAACCATGAGGGGAAATCTTTTAGTCGTGGCGATGTATATGTTCGCACCGCATATCGATATGATGCCGAGTTTGAAGTCAGTTCTCTTGCTCGGCAAGGACCAATCTTAGATAATTTGCCTCTTCAAAAACTCATCCAAACGGATGCGACCGTAGCTCTCAACTATGGCCGAATTGCATCACAGGCTCTAGAGGATGTATTTGTAAATGAACAGGCTTCAACTACCATTGGGAACTACCGTGACAAAATTATCGGTGAGGTACGTGAGCCAATTAGTCGATTATTTCCGGGACTAATTTTCACAGGAGTAGGTAATCCTCTATCTCAAGGATCTTTCCAGTTTGAGAAGGGTGCTATCAAGAATTTCGATTATCGTAACCTCTCTGGTGGGGAAAAGGCGGCGTTTGACCTAATCCTAGATATTGTAGTAAAGCGTAAGAGTTATTCAGAGGCTATTTATTGCATCGACGAGCCCGAGACGCATATGAATACAAAGGTCCAAGGAGCTGTACTTCAAGAGTTGCTTAACTTGATTCCTGAAAAATCTCAACTTTGGATAGCTTCCCACTCTATTGGAATGATGAGGAAGGCAAGAGAGTTATATAATCAAGATCCTAGCTCAGTAGCTTTCTTGGACTTCAGTGGACACGATTTTGACAATCATACAGTAATCACTCCTACAAAACCTAGTCGGGCATTCTGGGAAAGCGTGTTACACGTAGCGTTAGACGACCTCGCAACACTTGTTGCTCCGCGTGAAGTAGTTATATGCGAGGGAAATCCTGACGGTCCTGTTCAAGGGAAAAATGTAGAGTATGACGCACGTATCTATTCCACGATCTTCGCAGAGGAGTTCCCAGATGTAACATTTATATCGGCTGGTAGTGCTAGCCAAGTATCTGGTGATTTTATGGGTCTCGCTACTGCGTTGCCAAAAGTCGCGGTTGGAATGAGCGTAAGAAGATTAATTGATTTGGATGATCATGCTCCAGCTGATGTCGCAAATTACAGGCAGAATGGGATAACGGTCCTTGGGCGTCGTCATATAGAAGCATATTTATTTGATGATGAAGTTTTGGTCACGTTATGTAATTCAGTGGGGCAGCCTAGCCAATCTAGTGCAATTTTGGCGGCAAAACAACAGGCCATAAGCGAAAGTGTAGATCGTAAAAATGCTCCGGATGATATCAAGTCTGCGGCAGGAAAAATCTACACTGAAACTAAACGAATTCTAGGGTTGACACAGGTAGGCAATGATCGGAATGCGTTTGCGCGTAATACATTGGCACCTCTAATCAAGCCTGGCATGAGTGTTTATTTGGAGCTTAAGAAAGATATATTCGGTAAGTAACGAGTTTGCTGGCGCGGGTGAAGAAGATATATCGTCCAGACGGCTATGCGATACATGATCGTTGTCTTACTTAATTTCCCTTGAAACGATTGCGAAGGCTCCAAATATCATAATTTTGCTGAGATATTTTGAAAGCGGAATGCACTCTACGAAGGGGGTATTCCCCCCGGGGTGGGAGGCAAGGTTGTGCTCAATCGCTGCTCAATCGGTGCTCAATCGGTGCTCAAGAGAGACGCGTTCGGGATGAGTTGCGCTGACCTCCTAGTATGCGTAAACTGTTGATCTGAAAGGGAAAGAGCAGCGGAGGATGCGAGCTTGCAAAGCAAGCGAAAGCACTCATAATCCGTTGGTGCCCGGTTCGACTCCGGGGAGGCCTACCACCATTTCAACATTAGAATCACGGGGTTACGGTGTTCCGTAGCCCCTTTTTTGTTGACCCTGCAAATGGCACTATGACGTGGTTTTGACGTGCAGCAGGGAATCGATCACGGCCGCGTTCCTGGCCATATGGGCCGGCGCCAGATGTGCGTACCGCCGCGGGACCTCGATGGCCAGGAATAGCTCAATCTGTGCTCGGGGTTACGCATCATTTAACCAGGCATTCGGAGTTCTACTTCCTCCTGTACCTTGGATTTGTAGAAGAGGGCAATCATCTTATAAGCCAGCAGGCATTGATGTTGAGACGGGGCTGGCTTAATTGAATTTGCCTAGAAAGGCATGACGCAAATCACCTGTCTTCAGGTGAGGTCAAGGTAGAGGGCACGGCGACATGCCCATGCTGTAACCAAGCGACTCCGCTGGCACAATGGTGGTGGCCCTGTGAAGAGGAACGCGCAGGTCAACCAGCGGTAGGAGCATCTTCGAAACCACTGGGTTGCAATTTGTGGTATCCGACGTATCGCAAATACGCACCTGGACGAAACGAATGCAGTTATCGGCGTTTGTATCACGCATGCAAATCTGCCGATTCTGGGCAGCACAGGTGGGTAATGAGCCTACGTCAATGTCCGCCAAGCTCAACTCGTTGCTTGAGCTCGCTCGCTTAAGTGCCAAATACTCGATCCGAATATTGTCATCCTTGATAGGCGGCGCCAGCGGGAGTTCACCGGGGGAGTTGCGGAATACCGCGTCCACTTTCACTTTCTTGATCGCGGCCGTGTCGCGGGGGTACACGTTGACCGCAGCCGCTGCGGCACGACGCGTAACTTCCTGGAGTGTGTTGTAGATATACATGAGCCGGGCAACCTCGATGATGCCAAACACGAGCGTGAAGAAGACCCCCGCAAGCAGGACAAACTCGAGAACCGCAGAACCCTGTTGCCGGATATGGGGACGGTGACGCATCCCTTTCGATCGATTATTTTCCGACATAGCGCATTGTCACATTCGATTCGACGATCATGTCGAAGGGCAGGTAACTGCCAAAGACGGTGTCGAAGATCTTGAAATTGATAAAAACATTGACGCTGGTCGGTATTGAAGTCGTACTGCCGCAGGTATGGGTGCCGCTGCTGGTGGTGCACTGTATGTCAGCGTCATAAATTTCTTCTCCAGGGCTCAGCTCAGCAACTTCTCTTCTCGCAATCTCAATAGCGATATTCTTGGCATATCCAGCAAGTTTTTTTGATTTCATTTCAGCTTGGGACACGCTTGACATATAGCGCGCAGCGTCCTGCGCGGCTTTTTGCGCGACCGTGTAGTGCCACATATAACGCGCGTACAGAATCAGGGGTACAAGGGTGATGAAAAGGATGGGTAGTACGAGCACAAATTCGACCGCGGCGGAACCGTCTTGGCGCTTGCGTTTGCCCAATCTGGTCCTGTGAATTGATGGGTTCACGGGTAAAGCTCCACAATACCAACGAGTGAATTTTCAGGGGCTGTTCCGGCGAATTCGGCGATGAGTTTGTCCTTGGTGGCTGGAACAGTCATGAAGAACCTGCCTATTCCCTTTACGGTCGCCAATACATTGGAGCCGGATGGGACGGTTTCGCAGGAAAGTAGCGGAATGTTGATTACGCGCCTGGAAGATGCCGCGAATTCTTTCCGTGCTGTATTAGTTGTCGAGGCGATAGTGTTAGGGAAAGAAACGCCGACAGGGTTGTAAGGCGTTCCGTTCTGTGCAGCCGGGGTAACCGGTCGCGGACAAGCCTGTCGCATATAGTTTCTCCCAATCGGTAGTGGCAAAAGGCGCATAACCGGTGTTTGGTTCGGTGGAACTGTACTTCACGGCCTTGGCATAGGCCCATAAGGGACCATATGAGCCAGCCGTCAAGCCTGGGAGGGTACTGCCCGGGGACGGAATGTCCGCCACCGTTTCAAGCCGACCGCGTTCAGTTGTACGCTTTGCCGAAAGAGATCCAGTCGCGGGTACCATCCATGGCGCACCGCCCGCCGTGTCGTATGGGTACGCCTTGATGTTGGTATCGGGCGGTGCATTGCTAGGACTGCAAAGGTTGCCGGTGTAGTCATCGAATCGCGAATTGAGTTGTTTGTAGAGGGATTCGAGCGGCGATGTCGGAAGGAGCGAGGTAACGTGAAGAGAGCCGTCAGTCACACGGGGTATCCACATCGTGCCAGCGCACATGAACGGCCCCATGATGGAAACATCAAATGACGAGCTCGACATGTCCGGCGCAACCACCGGGTTGATTACGAAGCGAGCCGGGTCGGTCGCTTTCGGATTCAGTTGCATGAGGTCATAACTGACGCCGCGGCGGAAACCATATTGCACAAGCTCGGTCGCGGCAAGGCCAGTATTCGTCCGCTCGGCGACAGCATCTTCGGACATTGCACAGATTGCAATTGGAACTATATTGATGCTTGCTCGTCCTGCCACCGCAATTTCGTTGACCTTCACGGTGCGCAAGCTGTCCGAGAAAGCCGCCATAAATATGGTCTTCACCGTGCCAACCGCTGATCCCAGCACGGACGTGTCTACTCTGGCGAAATAGTACTGCGATGGATTAGTGATTTCCGATGCGGACTTCCAAGCTCCAGCCCGGTCCGGCGTGGTTGAGAATTTGAGCGCGGCATTGTCCCACGGAACGGGAATACCATATTGATACTTGAAACTCTTTGCAATTTCCTCCGCTTTTTGTTGGGCTGAAATGATTCCTTGGCTTGTGCCGTTTAATTCCTGGGCCGCGGCCAAGGCTGCGGCTTTCGCTAAGCCGCTTAGGTCCCATGGGTTTCCTCATCAATTCTCTACGTCATATCTAAGGAAATATTGGCTAGCTGAACGATTCTAATAAATCGTCCGGCTTCACGATTGCGGCTAAACAAGCTCGGGAGAGTCGGTCACTTGGGGCAGCGGGAAAAGTACAAGGTTTGTTACGGTTGATAGGAAGGCACGCGCGAGAAAGGGAGAAAGGTTGAGCCCAATAGTATGAGTCCCCCAAGGATGCCGCCCGCCACTAGGAGAAGTGCGAGCCAGCAAGCATTCTTCGTGTCGAAGCCGAGGCTTCCCTGTCCAGGCGACGGATTCTCTGTTCGAAGGCCCTTCGATGACGGCGGTACCGGAGGAGGGACATGCCGGCGGTCGATACGCTCAAGGTCGTACAGGCAGACTCATCAGGCATTTCCAGTATCCACGTCCTTGCCTGCGGCAGGCTGAACACAGTTTCCCGTCCCCGAATTACCCGCCCACCATTGCATTCCCCTCCAAAAAACCGATACTGAAAGTCCGATCATCCGACATCCATGGAGGGGATCATGAGCGAGCAAGCAAACATCAGCCTGCTCAAACAGGCGTACGCCGCCTACGACAAGGGCGACATCCAGACGTTGCTGGGACTGCTTGCGCAGGACATCGAATGGGAACTTCCGGAAGTGGAAGGCATCCCGTTCACCGGCAAACGCCACGGCCTGGCCCAGGTGTCCGACTTCTTCCGCATCCTGGCCGAGTGCCAGGAGCCGCGCGAATTCAAGCCGGACCGCTTCATCGGGCAGGGCGACCAGGTGGTCGTGCTCGGCCACGCCACCTTTACCGTCAGGTCAACCGGCGCCGAGTACAGCGATGAGTGGTGCCACGTCTTCAACATTGCCGGCGGCAAGATCGCGAGCTTCAAGGAATACAGCGATACCAACAAGGCCGCACTGGCCTTCCAGCCGCGGGGTACCGCTACCGGCGCCGCTGCCGGCAAGGGCGCAACGCGTCCGGCTGTCCATTAACCGTCATTCTTCCGTACATGCGGCCGCGCCTCCGGGCGTGGCCGCCTCGTCTTGCCGACGCTACCGATGCTCGGTCACCCCTACCTGCCGGCACATGTCCAGCACAGGGCAGGTCGAACAATGCGGGCGATTCCCGGTGCAGATGTGCTTCCCGAACGGCACCAGCAGGCGGTTGATGTCGATCCAGTATTCCTGAGGCAGCTTCTTTTCAAGCGCCAATAAAGTCTTCTCCGACGTCGAGGCGGAAACATAGCCCCAGCGCCCGGTTACCCGGTGCACGTGGATGTCGACGCTGATCACTGGCGTGCCGCAGGCCACGCCCAGCACCAGGTTCGCGCACTTGGGGCCGACACCGGCAAAGGACAGCAGCACCTCGCGGTCGCCGGGCAGGATGCCGCCGAATTGTTCGTCCACTTCGCGCGCGATGGCCAGGATCTGCTGCGCCTTGCGCTCGTGAAAGGTGCTGGGACTGATCAAGGCGTCCAGTTCTTCCCAGGACAAGCGGCAAACCTCCGCAGGCGTGCGGGCCTGCGCGAACAGCTTGCGCGATACCGGCAGGGTCACCTCGTCGTAGGTGCGGATCGAGATCATGCAGGCCAGCAGCTGCTCGAAGACCGAGGTATAGCCTTCCTCGGCCAGCTGGAACAGCGCCGCCTTCGGCCAGGGCCGTACCGCCTCTTCGATGCGTTCGAATGCGACGCCGACATCGAATGCCAGTTTTTCCATGAGCCCGAACCTCCCGTCGGCAACGCCAGATGGCGCCAGCTTAAGCCTGATGCTGCGCTCGATCCGTTGCGCATCTAACGGTGGCACGGCCAGCCCCAACAGTGCCGACCTCGTCATGCATTTCGCATACACTCCTGCACATGCCGACCCAATATCCCAGGCCCTGGATCGCGGCCATCCTCAGCCTCTTTTTCAGCCCGCTCGGCTTGCTGTACGCGCGCCGCCTGAAGCTCGCGCTCCTGTTCTTCGTCCTTCCTCTCGGCTGCCGCATGCTGGCCTACGTGACCGGCGGCGCAGTCTCGCTGGCCGCCAGCCTCGCCGAGATCGCGTGCTGGGTGGGCGCCGCCGTGCTGGCCTGGCGCCAGGCGCGGTCCGGCGCCGCGCGCGAGCCGCACTGGACCAGCCGCTGGTACGGCATGCTCGGGGTGGCGCTGGCGATGGCGGGCTGCGTGTATGTCTCGCGCCTGTTCTTCTACGAACCCTTCCTGGTGCCCTCGAGCGCGATGCTGCCGACCGCCGGCCGCGGCGACCGCCTGCTGGTACGCAAGCTCGGCTATGGCCACCTGAGCGTCAACACCATGCTGCTGGGCCGCCTGCCGGCGTCGACACCGGTCGCGCGCGGCGACCTGGTGGTGTTCGACGACCCGCTCAAGCGCAAGCAGATCGGCTTCAAGCGCGTCGCCGGCGTCGGCAACGACGACATCCTGCTGCGCGACGGCCGCCTGTGGGTGAATGGCCGCGATACCCGCATCGCCGAACTGGGTGCTTACCGCGGCGCCGGCGGCCAGGGGGCCCAGGTGGACTACCTGCGGATGCGCGAGCGGCTGGACGGCGCGGTGTTCGACACCCTGGTGCAGAAGGCGGGGCCGGCGCCGCTGGAGGCGCCGCTGAATTTTGCCATGCGCGAGCGCTGCGATTTTTCGCGCGACGCCCTGCATTGCACGGTGCCGCCCGGTCATCTGTTCGTGCTGGGCGACCATCGCGACCTCAGCCAGGACAGCCGCTACTTCGGTTTCCTGCGCGCCGACCAGGTGATCGGCAAGGTAGTGGGCATCTATCCGGCCGAATGAATGATGCCGGTCAGGTAATGGCCCGGTTACAACCGCTTGCATTTGATACTGTTTTGCTCTTTTCGGAACAGCCCGCCGCCGTTAATCTGTGCCCATGCGTAACACAACATACAAAAAGGGGAACATCATGAAAAACATCTCTGCATTCGGCACCCGCCTGGCCATGATCGCCGCTTTCGCCGCTGCCGGCGCAGCGCCGCTGGCCGCCCAGGCCGCACCGAACCATCACTCTTCCGCGCAATGCCATAACTGCGGCACCGTGGTCTCGACCCATACTTATGAACGCGCGGCCGAGCGTGGCAGCGGCCTCGGTGCCGGCGGCGGCGCCGTGGTCGGCGGCCTGCTGGGCAACCAGGTCGGCAGCGGCAATGGCCGCACCCTGGCCACCATCGCCGGTGCCGTCGGCGGCGCCTATGCCGGCAACCGCGTCGAGCGCAACATGAACAAGGTCACCTACACCGACGTCCGCGTCAAGATGGCCGCCGGCGGCTACCGCACCTTCACCGAGCAGGGCCGTCCGCGCTTCGGCAACGGCGACCGCGTGCGCGTGCAGCAGAACCGCCTGATCCGCGACTGAGTCCGCGGCTAGGCTCGCGGCCTTGCCTTCCCGATGACCATGCCGCAGGCCGGCAGGGTCGGAATCCGCCCCAGATCGATCGTCAGGTCCTGGGGCGGTACTTCGTAAACAATCTCGGTGGCGAACAGCTTCGCCGCCGATTTCAGCAGGTCGACCGTGGCCGCCTCGCCGGGGCAGCGGTGGCCTGCGTAGTGACCTCCTCCCCCTTGCGGCACCAGGTCGAAACCGCTGCTCTCGTGGCGCTCGAAGCGCTCGGGCCGGAACACGCCGGGGTCGCCCCAGATGGCCGGATGCATGTCGGTGCCGTACAGGTCCAGCAGGACCCAGGTGCTGCGGTGGGCCTCGCCGTCCAGCGCCATCACGCTGCCGTAGTCCTGCAGCAGCGCCATCGTGGTCAGCGTGTGGTCGAAGCCGCCGTCCGCAGGGATCGGGCTGTTGGGGCGCATCGCTTCCTTCCTTTCAGTGCGGGGTCGGGATGTACAGCGGGTCCGGCTTGTCCTGCAGCGCGCGCGGCAGGAAGACGGTGACCGTGGTGCCCTGGTCCGGCACGCTGGCGAGGCGGATATGGCCGCCGCTCTGCTTGACGAAGCCGTGCGCCATCGACAGTCCCAGGCCGGTGCCCTTGCCCTCGGGCTTGGTGGTGAAGAAGGGCTCGAAGGCGCGTTCCATCACGTCCGGCGGCATGCCGCTGCCGGTGTCGGCGACGGCGATCCTCACGTACTCGCCCGGCCGGATGTTGTTGACGGCCAGCGCGCTGCCTTCCTCGACACGGATGTTGTCGAGGGTGATCGTGATGCGGCCCTGGTTGTTCATGGCGTCGCGCGCATTGATCACCAGGTTGAGCAGCACGTTCTCGAGCTGGTTCGGATCGACCAGGGTGTTCCATAATTCGGGCGAGATGTCGAAGCGGATTTCGATGGCGTCGCCGGCCGCGCGGTGCAGCAGGCTGTCCATGCGGTCGATCAGCTGCGCCGGGGCGACCACGCTCGGGTGCAGCGGCTGGCGGCGGGCGAAGGCCAGCAGCTGCGCGGTCAGCTTCTTTCCGCGTTCGACCGCGTCCATGATGCCGAGCAGGCGCTTGCGGCTGCTCTCCTCGTTGCGCATCATGAGCTGCACGTTGGCGCTGATGATGTGGAGGATGTTGTTGAAGTCGTGGGCGACGCCGCCGGTGAGCTTGCCCACTGCCTCCAGCTTCTGCGAGCGCTGCAGCGCCGCGCGCGCATCGACCAGGCGCTGCTGGCGCTCGCGCTCGCGTTCCTCCTGCTCCTTGCGTGGCCGGATGTCGCGCACGAAGGCGATCGCGCCGAAGCCGCCGCCCGAGGGCAGGGCGGTCACCGCGATCTCGACCGGGAAGCTGCGGCCGTGGCGGTCCGCCAGCGTGATCTCGGTGGGGCCGGCCAGCAGCGCGCATTCGCCGCGCGCGGTGAAGGCGGCAAAATGGGCGCGCCAGCGCTCGCGCCACTCGGGCGCCGTGATCAGCTCGAGGGCTTCGCGGCCGAGCGCTTCTTCTTCGCTCCAGCCGAACAGCTTGCTGGCCTGGGCATTCCAGTCGGTGACGCGGCCGTCCGGTCCCACCGCGAGGAAGGCGTCGTAGGCGTTCTGCAGGATCAGGCGGACGCGCCGGCGGTCGGCATCGATGCGGTCGCGCGATTCGCGCAGTTCGAGCGTCATGCCGCCGGCCAGCTGCAGGGCGCGGCGGCGCTCGGTCGCCAGCAGCCACACCACGAGGCTGAGCAGCAGGCCGAGGCCGATGCCGGTCGCCGTGATCGCCGCCGTGGGGCGCTTGTCGAGGGTGGCTTCGAGCCGCGGCGCGGAGCGGATCGCCAGGGTCCAGGTGCGGCCGGCGGTATCGACCACGTCGGTGTGGGTGAACATCGCGCGCGCTTGCGCGGGCCGCGCGCCCGGCGAGCGGTAGAGCAGGGCGGTGTCGACGGCTTGCCGGCCGTCGTAGATATCGACGTCGAGGTCGCTCGCATGCTCGCCGCCCAGGCCGCGCATCAGGTCGCTCATGCGGAAGGGCGCATAGACCCAGCCGGCGATGGCGGCGCGCCGTTCTTCCAGGGTTGCGCGCGGCTCGCCGCGGCGGTAGACCGCCACGTACATCAGGAAGCCCGGCTGCGCGCTGTTCGCGCCCTCCTGCACCAGCGTGACGCGGCCGGTGGCGACCGCCGCGCCGCTGTCGCGCGCCGCCTCCATCGCCGCGCGACGCACCGGCTCGCTGAACATGTCGTAGCCGAAGGCACGCAGGTTGCGGCCTTCGAAGGGCTGGATGTGGGTGACGGAGGTGTACAGCGGACGCGGCCCGGGCGGCTTGACCTCGTAGTCCGTGAAGCCGGCGGCGCGCATGGCGGCGACGTGGGCCTCGAGCCGGGCCGGCGGAATGATGGCGGCGATGCCCAGCGCCTCGATGCCGGGAAAGCGTTCGTTGAGCCTGAGGATGGTGTAGTAGTCGGCGAAATCGCGCTGGCTGACGTCGACCGAGCCGCGCAGGAAACCGCGCGTGCCCTGCAGCACCTGTTCGTAGACCGCCATGCGGCGCACCACGCTGGCGGTGAGGTCGCGGGCGCGGTAGTTGAAGGTGGCCTCGAGTTCGTTCTCGGCGCTGTGTTCGACATTGCCGGCCACCACATAGGTGACGATCAGCGCCGCCAGGAAGACCAGCGCGGCCAGGAGCAGCGGGACGGAAGCCGGGCTGCGCGGCGAGGCTGCATTGGTTGACTGATCGAAAAGCGGCATGGTGGCAAGAGAATACCCGCCCATGCTGTGGCAAGGCGCACAACAGTGGCCGCCGATGGCGTGCCGATGTTGCTCCGGCTACAATGTCGGCACCATTCGACGACGCCCATGCCTGCCTTGCCCTTCCTCTCCCATGCCAGCCTGCCGCGCCGCCTGCAGTGGGCCCTGGCCGCGGTCCTGTTCGCCGTGCTGCTGTGGGCCGCGCTGGCGCCGCTGCATTATCCGACGCGCGAACGCCTGCTGGAATTTCCGCACGGGGCGGCGGTCCTGCGCGGCCAGGCCGGCCCCGTGCTGGTGCCCGCGGAGCTGCGCCTGACGCTGGGCGTGCGCGACGTCCTGCTGCTGCGTAACCGCGACCTCGCGCCGCACGTGTTCGGCCAGGTGCTGGTGCTGCCGGGCCACGAGGTGCGCCTGCCGTTCGAGCAGGCCGGCGACTATCCCTTCGCCTGCGACGTCGCGCCGGCCTCGAAGGTGACGGTGAAAGTGCTGCCCCAGCCGGACCCCGGCTGGGCCCGCCTGCGCTGGCGCCTGGCGGCCCTGCTCGACGCCGTCCGCGATCTTCCCTTGCGAGGTCCGGACGATTGAATCGTGCTCCGTCCCGCGAAGCGAATCTGTCATGATGCGCGCATGGCCACGATCTCCTTACCGCTGTTCCCGCTCAGCACGGTCCTGTTTCCGGATGGCGTGCTGCCGCTGCAGATCTTCGAGGTCCGCTACCTCGACATGATCAGCCATTGCCTGACGGAGGATGCGCCCTTCGGCGTCGTGCTGCTGACCCAGGGCCAGGAGGTGCGCACGCCGGAAGGACTGGAACGCTTCGTGGCCTCGGGTACGCTGGCGTCGGTGCAGGACACCACGGCCTCGACCCCGGGCCTGCTGCAGGTGGTATGCCGCGGCGGCTCGCGCTTCCAGCTGCTCTCCAGCGAGCGCCGCAGCAACGGCCTGTGGATGGCCGAGGCCGAGCTGCTGGACGACGACCACGCGGTGCGCATCCCGTCCGACCTGAAGGGCGCGGCCGACGCCCTCGACCGCGTGCTGGCCTCGCTGCACGACGTGCCGCAAAGCCGCTGGCCGGTGCAGCCGCCGTTCCGTCTGGACGACTGCGGCTGGGTCGCCAACCGCTGGTGCGAATTGCTGCCGCTGCCGAACCAGCAGAAGCAGAACATGCTGATGCTGGACAATCCGATGATCCGGCTCGAGCTGCTGCACGACGTGCTCGACGAGCACGGCCTGATCACGTCCTGAACCGGCCTGGCCGGGCCTTCCCGCTTACTGCCCGGCGCCGGCGTTCGCCGAAGCGCTGCCCCCGATCGACAGGCTGGCGTTCACGGCGCCACCCTTGCCCGCGCCGCCATTGCCGGCCACGCTGCCGCTGCCGCTGCCGCTGCCGCTGCCGCTGCCGTTTCCGTTTCCGTTTCCGTTTGCGCTGCCGTTGCCGCCGCTGACCAGGCCAGGCGCATGCTTGGCGCCGCCGCTGTGCGTAGCGCCGGTGCCGCTTGCCGGCGCCTGCGCCTGCTTGCTGCCGCTGGTCGTGCCCTGGTGAGCGGCATGGAAGGTTTGTTTCGCGTTCGCGGTGCTGGCGGCGCCGTAGCCGCGGGTGGCGGCCAGCTGGGTTTTCGCGCCCTGGGCGGCGGCGTTCTTCGCGGCACCCGCTCCATGGCCGCCGAGCGCCACGTCGCCGTTGCCGTCCTGGCTGCCGTGTCCCATGGCGGCGAGCTGGCCGGCCTGCGCCTTGCCGGCAGCGGACGACAGGCTGCCGAGGCTTGCGCCGCCCTGGTGTGCGTCCTGTGCGGCGGATGCGGCGGAGACGGCAGGCATGGCAGGCATGGCCGGAAGCCTGGGCGCCGCCGGCACGCCGGGCTGCGGCACCGCCGCCGGATTGCCCGCGCCCGCGGCGGCCGAAGCGGTCTGGTTCAGTGCCGCCGCGGCGCTGCCGGACAAGGTCCCGGAAGCTTCGCCGGCGATCGCCCTGGCGGGCAGGGTGCTGCCCGCGGCCGGTGCCGCGGTGGCGTTCTGGCCGGCAGCCGTGGAGACCGCGCCGCCCAGGGCGCCGGACGCTTCGCCGGCGACGCTCTTGCCGAGTGCGCCGGCGCCGGCGTTGCCGGCCGCCTTGCCCGAGGTATTGCCCGATGCACTCCCATCAAGCGCGGCGCCGTTGCGCACGCTGTCGGTATCCGGCGCGCGGACGGCGCGGCGCGCTTCCGCCAGGCTGTCGACGCGCGTGACCGGCACGCCCATGGAGCCGAACTGTCCGCCACCGCCCAGCATGCCGCCGATCGAACCGCCGAGGTGGCCGCCGCCGAGCAGTTGGGCGTGCGCCGAGGCGGCAAAGCCGATGGAAGCGATGAGGGCGATGTGGCGGGCGATCGTTTTGGTATGCATGTCTGTTCTCCTTGAGTTGGCGCGGACTGTCCGCCGCCGTTATCAGGAAAACGATGCTGCTCAGCCGTTTATTCCATCGCTCCCAAAAAAAATCCAAAAAATTTTTTGCCGCTAGCGCAGCTGCGCCGGATCGGTGCGCAAGTCGGCGCCGACGATGCCGTAGCCGATGGTATTGCTGACGGTCGTGCCGTCGCCGGCCAGGTGCGCGAGCGCGGTGACGGCATCGCGCGCCTTCCGGCGGTCCGGCCGGGGCAGTGCCGGCGCCAGCAGTCCGGCGACGATGGGCGCCGCAAACGAGGTGCCGCGCACCGGACGGTAAGGCGGTTCGCCCGGGCTGGCGCTGGCCATGTTGTTGCCGGGCGCCGCGAACAGCACCTGCGGACCGCGCGCCGCTTCCGGCAGCGGCCGGCCGCGGCGGTCGACTCCCGTCACCCCGACCACGCCCGGATAGCTGGCCGGGTAGAGCGGCGGCGCGGCCGGACCGTCGTTGCCGACCGCGGCGACCAGCAGGTGTCCGCGCGCGACCATCGCCGCCACCATGCGCTCAAGCGCCTGGTTGGGCGGGCCGACCAGGCTCAGGTTGATCACGCCGACCTGCTCGCGCGCCAGCCACCCGAGCGCCGCCGCGATCTGTCCCGCCGAGCCGCCGCTGGGGCTGGCGCAATAGATGTCCGCGGCGAACAGCTGGGCGCCGGCCACGGCCCCGCGGAAGCGCTCGTCGCGCCCGATTATCAGCGCGGCCACGGCCGTGCCATGCGCATCGGGATGCGCCACGCCATCGCAGCCCCAGGGGCGGATCCTGGCATCGCGCAAGGCGCGGTGGCCGGTATCGATGCCGCTGTCGACCAGCCCGACCCGGACCTCGCTTGCCGGGCTGCCGGCGGTGGAGGACGGCATGGCCGCGCGCGGAATCTCCGCCGCGGGCGCCGCGCCGCTGCCTGTATAGACGTGGTTGAAGTCGTAGTGCCCTTCGGGGTCGAGCGCGCGCAGGCGTTCCAGCAGTGCCGCGGTGGCGCTCCCCGCCGGCACGCCCAGCACGACGAGGCTTTGCCCGAGTTCTTCGAAACGCTCTTCGCCCAGCACTTGCAAGCCCGCCTGGCGCGCCGCCTCGAGACCGGCCGCGGAAGGCGACCACGCCAGGATCTGTGCCCGGACCGCCGGCTCCCCATGCGGATCGGCTTCCAGCACGTCGGGATGCTCGCGCAGCAGCTTGCCGACCGTGTCGAGGCGCAGCGCGCGCAGGTCGGGAAGATCGACGCGGTCGGCGAGCCGCTGCACCGGCGCGCGCAGCTGGTCGAGCTGGCCAAGGCCGGGCGGCAGCCCCAGTGACGGCAGGCGCAGTTGTGCGGAGGCGGCATTGCAAACGATGCAGCTTGCGAGCAGAAGATAGATAGGCTTCATGGGCCGATGATAATATGCATGAGTTGTCCTGAAAAATAAAACGAACGGGGCAGGGAAGAAAATCCCTGCCTGAACCGTTCTATCATGAAGACCATGAGCGCCGACCTGCAAAACGACATCGCCGCGCTGTTGCCGCGCCTGCGCCGGTTCGCGCGTTCCATTACCTTCCACCGTGAAGACGCGGACGACCTGGTGCAGATTGCGGTCGAGCGCGCGCTGACCCGCGCCGAGCAATGGCAGCCGGGCACGCGCCTGGACAGCTGGATGTTTCGTATCGTGAAGAATGCCTGGATCGACGAAGTCCGTTCGCGTGCGCGCCGCAGCGAGTTGTTCGCACCGGAAGAGGAAGGCGAACACGTGGGTGACGATTACGCGGCCGCGCACCAGCAGCGGATGGCCGTCGAGAAGGCGATGAGCCTGCTGTCCGACGATCACCGGATGGTCATCGGCCTGGTGCTGGTCGATGGCTTGCCGTACAAGGAAGCGGCGGAAGTTCTGGATATACCGATCGGCACCCTGACCAGCCGGCTGGCCCGCGCCCGGGAAGCCCTGCAGGAACTGTTGTCCGACCGGGCAAGGAAACCGACATGAATGTTGATGACGAAACCCTGATGGCCTATGCCGACGGCGAACTGGCGCCGGAGCAGCGCGCGCGCGTCGAGCAGGCCATGCGCGACGATCCCCGGGTGGCGGCGGCGGTCGAGCGGCATCGGGCCTTGCGCGCCGATGTCTTTGCCGCGTTTGCCGGCGTGCTCGACGAGCCGGTGCCCGAGCGCCTGCAACCGGCTGCGCTCGCGCCACGCAGCCCCGTGCGCGTGGACGTGCTGGCGCAGGCGAACGCGCGTCCGCTGCCGGCGCGCTGGGCCTGGCCCAAGTGGGGGGCGATCGCGGCCTCGCTGGCGGCCGGGGTACTGGCCGGGGCGCTGGGCTGGCAACAGCTGCGCAGCGGCGGGGCATCGCCCATCGTCCAGCAGGGCGGCGAACTCCTGGCCCGCGGCGAGCTGGCGGATGCCCTGTCGCAGCGCCTGGCGTCGGATGCACCGGCGGGACAGCTGCGCCTGGGCCTCAGCTTCCGGACGAAAGAAGGCGAATACTGCCGCAGCTTCAAGCTGGGGACGACTGCCGGACTGGCGTGCCGGGAGGACGGAAGCTGGCGGATTCCGGTGCTGGCGCAGGACCAGGCGCCGGAACAGGCCGGCTACCGCCAGGCCGGCAGCGACATGCCGGCCGCGGTGCTGGATGCGATCGACCAGCGGATCGCCGGCGCGTCGCTCGATGCCGCCGCCGAGCGCGCGGCGCGCGAACACGGCTGGCAGCGCCGCTGATATCAGGCTTCGATGCCGACGCTGCCGTTGCTGCTGATGCTTGCCACCATGTCATGTCCTCTGTTAATGCATTGCATCGATTATCGAACGCAAGCTCTAGTGGAGGAGGGTTGAAAAGGTAAAGCCTGGTATAGGAATGTAAAGGGAAACTTGCGCAAATGCGCCCTAATCCGGGGCCAAAAGTACAGGATTTCATATACAGAGGGGTGGATTTGAGGTAAATTGAGCGCGGTTTAGTATCTCTACGTCCGTCCAAGCCGCCACCGCCGTACCAGGCGCGTCCCGTCACCCCGGAGTTTCCCGCGTTGGCCATGCCAGGTCGCAGCCCGGCGTAGAGCGCAATTGTTAACGCCCGAAAGAAGAAATGTCTGAAACGACCACCAATGATGCTGGCGGCGCGCCGACCGTGCGCTTCGCCGATTTCGGTCTGGCGCCTGAGATCCAGCGCGCGCTGTCGGACCAGGGCTATGTCCACCCGACCCCGATCCAGGCCCAGGCCATTCCTGTCGTCCTGCAGGGCCGCGACGTCATGGGCGCAGCCCAGACCGGCACCGGCAAGACCGCGAGCTTCTCGCTGCCCATCATCCAGAACCTGCTGCCGCATGCGAATACCAGCATGTCGCCGGCGCGTCACGCCGTGCGTGCGCTGGTCCTGACCCCGACCCGCGAACTGGCGATCCAGGTTGCCGAGAACGTCAAGGCCTACGCCCAGCACACGCCGCTGCGCTCCACCGTCGTCTTCGGCGGCATGGACATGAAGCCGCAGACCGAGATCCTGCGCAAAGGCGTCGAGATCGTGATCGCGACCCCGGGCCGCCTGCTCGACCACGTCGAACAGAAGAACATCAGCCTGGCCCAGGTGCAGATGCTGGTGATGGACGAAGCCGACCGCATGCTCGACATGGGCTTCCTGCCCGACCTGCAGCGCATCATCAACCTGCTGCCGAAGAAGCGCCAGAACCTGATGTTCTCGGCCACCTTCTCGCCCGAGATCAAGAAGCTGGCTGCCAGTTTTCTGACCGATCCGCTGACCATCGAGGTCGCGCGCAGCAATGCCACGAATACCTCGATCACCCAGGTGCTGTACAAGGTGGCGGAAGAGCAGAAGCGCGACGTCGTCGAGCACCTGATCCGCTCGCGCGACCTGAAGCAGGTGCTGGTGTTCTCGAACACCAAGATCGGCGCCTCGCGCCTGGCGCGCTACCTGGAGCAGGCCGGCATCAAGGCCTCGGCCATCCACGGCGACAAGACTCAGCAGGAACGCATCGCCGCGCTCGACGCCTTCAAGAAGGGCGAGATCGACGTGCTGGTCGCCACCGACGTCGCCGCGCGCGGCCTCGACATCACCGACCTGCCTTGCGTGATCAACTACGACCTGCCGTACAACGCCGAGGACTACGTGCACCGCATCGGCCGCACCGGCCGCGCCGGCGCCACCGGCGATGCGCTGTCGGTCTACTCGGACAAGGACGAGCGCCTGCTGGTCGACATCGAAAAGCTGATCAAGCAGACCATCACGCGCGGCGAACTGAGCGGCTTCGCGCCGGGCCGTTCGAGCAGCGGCGAGCGCTTCGGCGAACGCGCGGCTCGCGGCGGCCGCCGCGAGAGCGATGGCCGCAGCTTCGAGCGCAGCGACCGTGGCGAGCGCCCCGAGCGCAGCGAACGCGGCCCGCGCGGCCCGGGCGCCCCGCGCCGCGAGAAGATCGATCCGTGGTTCCTCAAGCCCTACGAGCCCGCAGCCGCTCCACGCAAGGATCCGGTCGAAGCGGTGTCGGTGACTTCGGCCAAGCCGAAGCAGAAGCTGGCGGCTTTGTTGGGTGGGTTGCCGAAGCAGTAAGAGAAGCCGTCATTTCGGGCAATGCCCGGAATGACGGTTCAACGGTCGCGCTCCAGCGCCTTCCTGACCCGCTCCAGTAAATCATTCTGCCGGTAAGGCTTCGCCAGGATATCCAGTCCGCCGCCGCGCCCGCCTGGCGGCAGTTCGTCCATGTAGCCGGTCGTGACCAGCACCGGCAGGCCCGGGCGCAGGGCGCGGGCCTGTTCGACCAGTTCCAGTCCATTCATCCCGCCCGGCATGATCACGTCCGTGAACAGCAGGTCCACCCTGGCGCCTTCACGCAGCAGGTGCATTGCCTGTTCGCCGCTGCCCGCCGACTGCAGCGCATAGCCTTCCATTCCCAATACCTGCTCGGCCAGCTCGCGCACGTCGTCGTTGTCCTCGACCACCAGCACGCAGGGCTTGCTATGGGCGGCCGCGGCCTGGTCCGCGGCGGCGGCATGGCCCGTTCCCGCCGCGGCGTCGGCGCGGCCGCCGGCACTGTCGGCGATCGGGAAGATCATCGTGACCTTGGTGCCTTCGCCGGGATGGCTGTCGATCTCGAGGCGGCCGTGCGACTGCTGGACGAAGCCGTGCACCATGGCCAGGCCGAGCCCGGTGCCGGGACCCTTGGTGGTGAAGAAGGGCTCGGTCGCGCGGCGCAGTACCTCGGGCGCCATGCCGGGGCCGTGGTCGATCACGCACAGGGAAATATAGGTGCCATGCGGCAGGCCATGCACTTTCAGGCGGTCCTCGCCGCGCACGATCGCGGTGGCGACCGTGACCTCGCCGCCGTCCGGCATGGCGTCCCGCGCATTGATCAGGACGTTGAGCAGGGCCATTTCGAGGTGGGTCGGGTCCAGCATGCAGATCGGCAGCCCCGGACGCAGGTCGAGGCGCAGCTCGATCTTGCCGCCCAGGGTGCGTACCAGCATTTCGGAGAAGTCCACCACCAGGTTGTTGATGTTGACCGGCTTCGGTTCGAGGCGCTGCTTGCGCGCGAAGGTCAATAGCTGCTGGGTCAGCTTACCGGCGCGCATGGCGGCGCGCTGGGCGCGTCCGAGCTGCGCACGCGCCACGTCCGGGCGGTCGAGGCTGATCATGGCGACTTCGAGGTTGCCGTTGATGACCTGCAGCAGGTTGTTGAAGTCGTGGGCCATGCCGGCCGTCAGCTGGCCGATCGCTTCCATCTTCTGCGCCTGCAGATAGGCTTCCTGCGTGGTGCGGCGCTCGGTGATGTCCATCTGGGAGGCGAAGAAGTACAGCAGCTTGCCGTCCTGGTCGAAGATCGGTCCGATGAACAGGGCGTTCCAGAATGCCTTGCCATCCTTCTTGTAGTTCAGGATGTCGACCGCGACCGCGCGCTCTTCCCGGAGCGCGTTGCGCACCTCTTCCACGGTGCCGCGATCGGTCTGCGGGCCCTGCAGGAAGCGGCAGTTGCGGCCCACCGTTTCCTCATTCGTGTAGCCGGTAAGGTCGAAGAAGGCGCCGTTGGCGAACACGATCGGATTGTCGGTCTGGCGCGGATCGGTGACGACCATCGGCATGCGCGTCATCTCGACGGCGGCAAAGAAGATGTTGCCGCGGTCCTGTATGCCGTCCTCGGTGATGTAGGTCGCCTGCCAGTGCTTGACGCCGGCGGTGCCGAGCGGGCTGTAGGCATTGCCTTCGACTTCGCCCTCGGCCGGCACGCCGACGCTCTGGCCGCCCTGCCGGTCGAGTGGTTTCTCCAGCCCTTCTTCCTTGCTGCTTCCGGTCGTCATCGCAGAGTCCTTGTGGTCGCCATGGCGTTGTGGAGACAAGGCGCCCGGCCGTTAATACATTGACCATGGCAATTCTAGAGAAGCCGGGCGGCACCCACTGTTAGCCGACGCACCCACGCGGCGCTTTGCCGGCACTAGGCGTCGGGCGTCGAAATCTCGATGTCGGTCAGGCCCAGGCCCAGCAGTCGGGTGTCGATCGAAGGGCTGACGTCGTGCGGCGCGGTCGGCTTCGGGACCTCGATTTCCAGGCTGCGCTGCCTGCCGTCGGTGCTGAAGCGCAAGGTCACGTCCTGGGGCAGGTCGTGGACGCGGAAGCTCTGTTCTTCGCCGCCGATGCGCATCGTGAACGGCAGGCCGGTGTTCGGGCCGAAGGCCTGGGCCTTGATCACGACGTTGACGTGTTCGGGCAAGGGCCGGGAAAAATGCAGCACGATGCGCTTGGCTTCCGACCAGCGTCCCCAGGACTCGAGGTGGGACAGGCCCTCGGCGGCCTCCACCGGGCCGGAGGGAAGCGGCTGCTTGAAACGGGTGACGCCGATCACCCGGCGGCGCGTGTCCATCCGCGCCAGCGTGTAGCCGGCCGTGGCGACCTCCGGCTGCACGCCGGGCGGCAGCGGATGGTGGCCGATCACCAGCAGCCATTTGTTGCGCAGAGGCATATGGTAAGGCTGCAGAGGGGTATCCGGCGGCAGGTCGACCATGCCGGTGTCCGGGGCGTCGACATGGAATTGGGCGCGCATCACCTGCAGGACGTCGTTGCCGACCACCGTGATCTGGTTGCGCTCCGCCGCCGGCACATAATGATGGGCGAACTTGCCGGCCGCATCCGGCAGCGAATTCGGATCGATGTTGCGCAGATAGGCGCCGGTACCGAGCACGCCCTGCACCGTCATCCAGGGCACGGCGACGAACAGGAACAGCGGCGCGGCCAGGCGGCTGCCGCGCGCCCACAGCAGGAGCACCAGCAGTTCGATGCCGACCGCGATGCGGCCGGGCAGGCGGTCGATGCCGACCGCGTGGATCTCCGGGCCGTCGACGGCATTGGTGGCATAGCCCGGCAGCTTCCAGACGGCGCAGGCGAGCACGCCAGCCAGCAGCAGGGCCACCGGCCAGGCACGCGCGGGCGGCGCCTCCGCGCGGGGCGCGCCGACGGCGGCGGCGGCGACCGCCAGCAGCAGCGGGAACACGAAGCTGTAGTAGCGCAGGTGCAGGCGCAGCACTTCGGTCGGGGCGACGTCCGAGATCGACGCGGTGAACATCACCGTCATGCCGGCCGCTGCGCCCAGCATCAGCAGGGCGTACAGCTGGAGCTGCAGGAGCGAAGGGCTGGCTTGCAGGCGGGTCTTGCGGCTGGCCACGGCCTGGATGAGCAGGGCCAGCGGCAGCGCCAGCAACACCGTGAGCGCCATCAGGTGGCCGGATCCGCTGGTCCATGCCGCCCGCAGCAGCTCGGGCAGCGGCCGGCGCGCGTGCGCGTTGGCGGTGCCGGTATAGAAGCTGCCGAACACGCTCAGGGCTTCGTTGCCGGCGAACAGATAGCCGAGGCCGAACTTGATCGCCAAGGTCATGGCCGCGGCCAGCAGCGCGGCCAGCGCGCCCCTGGCCAGCCAGCGCGCCCGGCCCGCCGGCCAGCCGGCGGCGGCGAGGTAGAGGCAGAGCGCCGGCAGCAGGAACAGGGCATGCACTTTTACCAGGCTCATCAGGCCGAGCACGGCGCCCGCCGCCAGGCCCTGCAGCGCCGCGTTGCCGGGCGTATCGCGGTCGCGCCAGGCGAGGACCACCCAGCTCAGCACGGCGAAGCCGAAGTAATACGTTGCCTCCGGCATGAAGAAGGAGGTGTAGATGTTGAGGGGCGTCAGCAGCGCCACCGTGGCGACCAGCAGTGCCAGCGGCCTGGATGCCACCCGGCGCGTCACCGCGTAGATGAAGGGCGCCGCGGCGACGAAGAACAGCTCGTTGCCGATGCGCACGCAATCGAGGAAGCCGTTGCCGCAGGCATTGGTGGCGCGGAACAGCCAGAGGTAGAGATACGAGGGCACGATGGCGTCGGCGAGCGGCTGCAGGCGCGACATCTTGCTGTAGTACCACTCGTCGGAAAAGATCGCCGGATTCAGGCCCTGGTTGCGCAGCAGCAGCCAGACGAAGACGGCGCAGCACAGGGCCAGCAGGCCGGCGGCCGGGAGCAGGCGGCGGTGGAGCGGGGCCGTGGCGGCCGGCGGCGCGGTCGGGAATCTGTCCATGATCAGTTCGCCGGCGTCGAGATTTCGATGTCGGCCAGCGCGATGCCGAGCTTGCGCGGATCGCGCGGATCGCCGTATTCCTGCGGCGATACCGGGTGCGGCACCTCGATCGTCAGGCTGCGCTGGGTGCCGTCGGTCTCGAAGTGCAGGCCGATTTCCTGCGGCGAACCGCTCAGGCGGAATGGCACGCTGCCGTCGCCGATGCGCATGGTGAACGGACGCTCGGTATTGTCGCCATAGGCCCAGGCCTTGAACACGACGACGGCGCGCTTCGGCAAGGGCGCATTGAAGTGCAGCACGACCTGCTTGGCATCGGACCAGCGTCCGAATTCTTCGATGCTGGACAAGCCTTCGACCCCGGCCAACAGGCTGCCCGGACCGGGCGGCTGGTTCAGGTGCGCGTTGCCGATGATGCGGCGCTCGTTGTTTATGCGTATCAGCTTGTAAGAATCATTCTGGGCGACCGGCGTCAGGCCTGGTGGCAAGGCGTGCTTGCCGAACACCAGCAGCCATTTGTTGTGTACTGGCACCTGGTAGGGCTCGATCGGGGCGTTGGGCATCAGCTCCAGCATCGCTGAATCCTTGCTGTCGACATAGAACTGGGCGCGCATGATCTGGCCCACGTCCGCGCCGGCAACCGTGACCAGGCCGCGTTCCGCCGGCGGCACCAGGCGGGCGGCCGCCTTGCCGGCCATGTCGGCTTCGCGGTCGTCCCTGAACGCAGCCAGCTGCCTGTCGTTGGTGGCGATGCCGCTGGCGATGTACAGCGGCGTGAGGACGAACAGGAACAGGCGCAGCGCCGAGCCATGGCCGGCCGCCCACAGCAGCAGCGCGAGCACTTGCAGCGCGAGCACGATCTGGCCGCCGGGAAGCGTCAGGCGCAGGGCGTAGGTTTCCGCGCCGTCGACCGCATGGATGGTGTAGGACGGCAGCTTGACGATGGCGATCGCCAGCACGGCGGACATCAGCAGCGCGAGCGTCCAGCGCAGCGCCGCCGGCGCTTCCCTGCGGCGTTCCAGCGCGGCCGCGGCGACCACCCACAGCAGCGGGAACACGAAGCTGTAGTAGCGTGCGTGCACGCGCAGGCCTTCGGTGCTGCCGGGGGCGGCCAGGGTGGCGGTATAGAAGATGGTCATGCCGGCGCCCGCGCCCAGCATCAGCAGCGTGTAGATGCCGACCAGGTCTGCCTGGCCGGCCTCGGCGCGCTTGCTGGGACGCAGCACGCCCTGGACCAGCAGCGCCAGCGGCAGCCCGAAGGCCAGCACCAGCAGCATCAGGTGGGCGCGGCCGATGACGAAGGCCGGCTTCAATAATTGCAACTTGTCGCGGGCGCTGGCGGCGTTGGCGCCGCCGCCATAGAAGGGGCCGAACAGGCTGAGGCCGGCTTCTCCGGCGAGCAGGTAGCCGAGGCCGAACTTGACCGCGAACATGGCGGCGGTGGCGATCGCCATCGACAGCGCGGCGCTGCCGAGCCAGGCCTTGCCGTTCATCCAGCGGGCGTAGGCCAGGAAGGGCAGCAGGGCCGGCAGCAGGAAGACGGCGTGGACTTTCACCAGGCTCATCAGGCCGAGCAGGAGGCCGCAGGCCAGCGCATGCAGGGCCCAGTGCCAGTGGCCGCGGGTCAGCGCCACCCAGCTCAGCACGCAGAAGCCGAAGTAGTAGAGCGACTCCGGCATGAAGTAGGCGGTATGCAGGTTCAGCGGCGCCAGGGTGGCCAGGAGCGCGATCGCGGCGGCGATGGTGCGCGTGGTGACCGTGCGCGCGATCAGGTAGACGAAGGGCGCGGCGGCGACGAAGGCCAGCGCGTTGCCGGCGCGCGCGCATTGCAGGAACTCGGTGCCGCAGGCATTGGTGGCGCCGAACAGCCAGAGGTAGAGGTAGGAGGGAACGATGGCCTCGGCCAGCGGCTGCAGGCGCGCCATCTTGCTGTAGTACCACTCATCGGCAAACACCGTCGGATTGATGCCCTGGGTGCGCAGCACCAGCCAGCAGCCGATGAACGCCAGCGCCAGGCCGAAAGCCAGCGGGAACACATGCCGGCGCACGGCGGGCGAGCTCGTCACAACGATGTTCTCTCTCTTCATTTTGCCTCTTCAGGATGGTTGTTACGCCAGGCGTCGAATGCGCCGGTCATGCGGTCCCAGGTAAAGAACCTGCGTTTTTCGTAGTACAAGGGACCCGGATGCGGGCGCTGGTCCAGGCGTGCCGGATCGACCGGCTGCAGGGACTGGGTACCGCGCAGCAGATAGTGCAGCAGCACGAAGGGAAACAGGCCGATCCAGGTGCCGCGCTGCGAGGGGTAGGACAGGCAATGGCCCAGGTAGGTTCGGCGCGCGCGCCAGGGAATTGACGTGCTTCGAACCGGACCGTTCTGCGGCAGCGGCGCCAGCACGCGGAACAGCGGCCCGGGCAGGCCGGCGGCCTGGTACAGCGAATACTGCCAGGTGCGCGCCAGCAGGCCGCGCCGCGCCGCCAGCGTCACCGCCAGCGCATGCAGGGCGTCGTGGTCGTGGTGGCCGCCCTCCCAGGCGGTGACGTGCAGRGACTCGATGTCGTCGAAGCCGTCGAGCCAGCCGGCGAGCCAGCGCGCGGCGCGCTCCAGGTGCTGCGGCAGCTGGGCATCGCCGATGCCGAGCTGCTGGCCGGCGAAAACCACGTCCTCGCGCTCGACGCCCAGGCGCGCCAGCACCGCCAGCGATTCCAGGTTGCGCTGGGCCGCCGTGGCGGTCGGCGTGGCGCCGTCGGTGAAGTAGGCGCAGGCGACCCGCAGGCCCTGGGCACGGCAGTCGGCGATGCGCTGGAACACGCCGAATTCGTCGTCCTGGTGGGCGAACAGGAACAGGGCGGCCGGCCGCGCGCGCTCAGTAGGCATCGAAGTCGAGGAAGGAGAAGGCGATCCTGGCCGGATCCAGACCGGACACGCGCGGTGCGAACGAGCGGTAGATCAGGTTCAGCGGCGACGGGCGCAGCGACATCGGGATGCTGGCGTAGTTCCAGTAGCTGCTGGAAGCGTCCGGCGCCAGGCCGATGAACAGGCGCAGCGGCGACAGCGGCGGCGCCGGCCGTGCCTGTTCCAGACCGGACAGCGCGATGCAGTCCGCAGCCAGTTCGGCATAGGCCGGCAGCTTGTTGCCGCTGGCCGCCGCGTGGAAGCGCAGCTTGCCGCCACCGTTCTTCAGGTACACCGGATTGTGCGGATTGGCGCAGCGCCAGCGCAGGGCGGCCGGGCTCCAGCTGCGCTCGAAGGACAGCGCGGACGCGGGAGCTTGCACACCATGGCGCAGGCCGCCGATGCCGATGCGCGCCTCCAGCGGGCGCACCAGCTGGAAGCCCAGCTTGCGCACGAAGCCGGGGGTGCTGTTGGCATTCGCCACGCCGTAGACGCCGTCGTAGCCCTGGGCGGCGCCCGCCTCGAAGGTCTTCGCCGCCAGTTTCGTGAACAGGCCCTTGCCCTGGTAGTCCGGATGGGTGGAGGTGTTCAGCGACAGCAGCACCGGCACCTCGCTGCCCTCGACCCAGGCGCGGGCCGGGATGCAGACGTAGTGGGCGGCCAGGCGGTCGCCGTCCCAGGCGTCGTAGCCGACCGCGCGGCCGTCCGGATTTTCGACGTACAGCCACGCCAGGTAGCGCGGCGTGAACTTGTCGGTCATCGGGAAACAGGCGCTGAACAGCTCGCCGTAGCGCGCCATGGCGTCGGCGTCCGTCCGGACCGGGGCAAAACGCAGTTCGTTCGTGCTCATGGCGTGCTCTTCCTGAAAATCCAGAACTTGCTCAGCAGGTAACCGTTGATCGAGACCAGCGGCAGCGACACGATCTTGCCCAGCAGCGGCATGCCGGCCAGCGACACCGCCAGCGACACGCAGCCCATGGTCAGCAGGTAGTTCAGGCCGACCACGCACAGGTAGCGCGCGAAGCTGGAGGCGCTGGCCGCGGCCTCGAAGGTCACGCGGCTGTGGAAGGCGTAGTTGACCAGCAGGCCGGCCAGGAAGCCGGCGGTGGTGGCGCCGGTGAAATGCGCGCCGGCCCGCAGCAATAATTGCATGATGCCGATGTCGACCAGGGCGCACAACAGGCCGCCGGCGACGAAGGTACCGAACTGGCGCGAATGGCTCATGAGCTTGCGCATGCGGCTTGCGGCTTGCGGAACAGGATCTTCTTGTGCAGCGGATTGCGCGGCACCGAGGCGATGTCGTAGGCCAGGAAGGCCAGGATCAGCTGCACGCCCATGATGACCGGCAAGGCGGCCAGCATCACGGTGCCGGCCGGCGTGGCCAGGTTGTGGCGCTCGGCGCCGATCCAGTGGACGATGCCGAAGATCAGGCCGAACAGCAGGCTGGCGACGCCCAGCGGCAGCTCGATCGAGGCCAGCGACATATTGCGCAGGTAATAGTTATAGAACAGGCGCTTGAAGAAATTGCGTACGTGCTTGGCCGCGAACTCGGTGACGATGCGCGAGATCTTCAGGTTGCTGACCTCGTCGCCGTAGACGGCGTCCATCGGCACGTCCGTCACCACCGCGCCCAGCGTGTTCAGGCGGAACAGCATGTCGGTCTCGAAGAAGTAGCGGCGGCTGATCTTGTCGAAGGGCAGGTAACGCGCGGCATCGGCGTGAATCGCCGTATAGCCGTTGGTCGGATCGAACAGGTCCCAGTAGCCGGACGACAGCTTGGTGAGGAAGGACAGCACCGCATTGCCGAACAGGCGCATCGGCGGCATCGAGCCGATCCGCTCCAGGTTGAAGAAGCGATTGCCCTTGGTATAGTCGGCCTCGCCGGCCAGGATGGGCGCGACGAATTGCGGGATCAGGCTGGCGTCCATCTGGCCGTCGCCGTCGACCTTGACGATCACGGCGGCGCCATCGGCGATGGCGGCGCGGTAGCCGGTCATGACGGCGCCGCCCACGCCCTGGTTCTGTTCGTGCTCGACGACCGTCACGCGCGGGTCGCGGCAGTTGGCGCGCACGAAGGCGCCCGAGCCGTCAGGGCATTTGTCGTCGACCACATAGATGCGCGCGACCTCCGGACCGATGCCGGCGATGACGCCGAGGATGTGGCGGGTGACGCGGTAACTCGGAATCACGACCGCGATCGGCGCGGCCAGCACTGCCGGGGTGCCGGCAACCGGGGTGTCGAGCGTATTCATGGTGGGGTCTGCGGGTGCGTTCATAGTGGACAGGATACGTCAGGTCGCCTCAGGGTTGCCGCGGCGGGAACAGGATCTCCATCAGCTCGGCGGCGTTGTCGGCCCAGGTGCGCGAGGCGATGCCGGTCGACGCCGGGGCCTGGCCGGCGGCCTGCAGGCGCAGCCAGTCCTGGATGGCTGCCGCCAGGGCCGCGCCGCCGTCGCCGCTGAAGTAGCTGGCATGCTCGCCGGCGACTTCGCGGAACACCGGCAGCTCGCGCACCAGCAGCGGCACGCCATGGCGCGCGGCCTCGATCAGCGGCAGGCCGAAGCCTTCGCCTTCGCTGGCCACCAGCAGGGCGGTAGCGGCGGCGTAGATGCGGTCGAGGTATTCGTCGCTGGCGCCGTGCAGCACGAACAGGCGGCGGTTCAGCTCCGGATGTTCGCGCAGGCGCGCCATCAGCGCCGGGATGGAGCGGCGCTGGTTGTCCGGCAAGCCTTTCCAGCCTTCCGAGCCGACGATCGCCAGGCGGACGTCCAGGCCTTGCGCCCACAGCCGTTCGAAGGCGTCCAGCGCCTGGGCATGGCCCTTGCGCGGCTCGATGGTGCCGATCATGGCGAAGGTCGGCGCGGCCGCGATGGCGGCCAGCACGGCATCGGCATCGTCCGGCAGGCCGGTGCTCGGCTTGGAGGCATCGATGTCGGCACCGTGGTGCAGCACGGCGAACTGCGGCAGGGCGCGGGCCGACGTCTTGGCGGCCAGCCAGCCGCGGGTTTCCTCGGCCACGGCGGCGCTGATGCAGACCAGGCAGTCGGCTTCCTTGCCGACGGTGCGCAGCCAGTCGCCGAATACCTTCTCGACGCGGGGCGGGAAGAAGTTCGGGCGCAGCACCGGCAGGATGTCGTGCACCATGAAGCAGATGCGCACGCCGATGTCGCGCCAGCGCGCGTACAGCCCGATCCTCGCGGCCTCGTTGACCGCGCCCGGGAACAGGTCGGGGCAGTAGAACACGTCGCCGCGGGCGACCCGGACTTCGTCGTCGAGCACGCCGTAGCCGTCGGTGCCGCCCAGCTCGTGCAGGTAGCGGCGCGCGTAGCGGTAATGCCAGCGGCCGCCTTCGTCGCTGAGGTAGACCGGCAGCACCTGGCGCTCCCGGTTCTGCAGCTTCAGCAGCGCGAGCAGCTGGGCCCGCACCACGCGCTGGATGCCGGTCTTGAGGTCTTCGCGCACCATCGCCGAAATGTCCACCAGCAGCTGCGCCGCCATCCGGTCGGCGGCCACGCTGGCGTGATGGCGGTCGTGGACGACGGCGTCCATCAGCTGGCGGGCGCTCTGCCGCCAGGTCAGCCACGGCATGCCGGTGGAGGCCGGCGCCTTGCCGGCCGCGTGCAGTGCCAGCCATGCTTCGATGGCCGCGGCCAGGTCCTGGGCCTGGGTGCCCTCGAAGTAGAAGGCGTGTTCGCCGGCCACTTCGCGGAACACGGGGATGCCGCGCGCGATGATCGGCAGGCCTTTCTGGGCCGCCTCGATCAGCGGCAGGCCGAAGCCCTCGCCTTCGGACGCGGCCAGCAGCGCGGAGCTGTGTTCGTAGAGCTTCAGCAGCATCTCGTCGGAGACGCCGTTGAACCAGAACAGCTGCTTTTCACGCTCGGGATGCGACGCCAGGCGCTCGGCCAGGGCGTCGACCAGCCAGCCGTTCTTGCCGACGATGACGAGATTGACCGCCACGCCCTTGGCCCACAGCAGCTCGCAGGCGGCCAGCGCCTGGGCCTGGCCCTTGCGCGGTTCGAGGGTGCCGACCATGAGGAGGCTCGGCGCGGCCTGCAGCGCCTGCAGCGTGTGGGTGGCATTCTCGGGCAGGCCGCTGGTCGGCGCGCTGGCGTCGATGTCGGCGCCCAGGTGGAAATGGGCCAGCTTGAGCGGCGCCACCCGGCGGTTCGGACGCTGCGCCAGCCAGGCGGCCAGCTCGTCCGCCACGGCGCGCGAGATCGTCACGATGCCGTCGGCCACCAGCGCGATCGTGTCGATGAAGTCGCCGTAGTATTTCTGGGAGCCGAAGGGGAAGCAGTCCGGCCGCAGCAGCGGCAGCAGGTCGTACACCGTGAACCAGATTTTTACGCCCTTGCCGCGCAGGGCCTGCAGCTGCGGCTGGTTCTGGGTGGTCAGGCTGGAGGCCAGGTCCAGGCCCAGGAACAGGTCGCCGGCACGCGCCTCGATCGGCGCATCCTCGAGCGCCAGCGGCGGCACGTCCAGCATGCCGCAGGTGAAGCGGCGCGCATAGCGGTAGCAGTGGTTGCCGCCTTCGCTGTACACCGGTTCGATCCGGTAGCCGGGCGGCGGCTCCTTGATCAGTGCCAGCACGATGCTGCGCACCACGCGCTGGATGCCGGTCTTGTAGTCGGCCTGGACCAGTGCCGAGATGTCGACCAGCAGCTGGCGCGGCGCGGCAGGCAGGGCGTTCGCGGCCATCATGGCGGCGGTCTCGACCAGCGCCGCTTCGTCGGGCGGACGCGGGGTGCCGGGCGCGCTCAGCGCGGCGATCAGCCGGCGCCGCTGCGCGGGCGCGCTGTCGCGGGCGAAGGCTTCGATCGCCTCATGGTAGAGCGCGCCCACCGCGGCCGGCGCATGCTGGCGCGCGATGTGATCGCGGCCGGCCGCGGCCAGCCCGGCGCGGCGGCCCGGCTCGGCGTGCAGCGAGGCCAGGGCCTCGCTCAACTCGGCGTCCTCGAACTGGTCGGGCAGCATGCACAGGGTGTCGGGCGGCAGGTCGGCGGCGGCGCCGTGGGCATTCACGATGGCCGGCAGGCCGTGCATCAGGCAATCGAGCACCGAGGCCGAGGTCTCGCCGCGGGTCTGGGCGCGCAGCTGCACCGCGCAGTCGCTGGCGGCCAGCCAGTCCTGGTAGTCGGCGGCGCTGACGAAGCCGGTGATGCGGATGCGCGCGGCGGCGCCGCTGCCGGCGATCCTGCGCTGCAGTTCGATGCCGTAGGTGCCGGGGTCGTTGGCGCCGACGAACACCAGGCGGCAGCGCGGATCCGCCGCCAGCGGCGAGGCCAGGAAGGCATCCAGCAGGCGATGGTTGAGCTTGGTCTGGCCGAGCATGCCGAAGCTGCTGACGACGTAGTCGCCGGCCTCGATGCCCAGGCGTTCGCGGGCGGCGCGGCGCGCGGCGTCCCGGTCGGCGCCGGGCGCCACCTGGCCGCGCAGCAGCGGAATGGTGCGCCAGCCGTCGGCGCTGCCGGGGCCGTACCACTGCTCCGCCAGGCGGCGCGAAAAGTCGCTGTGGACGATGACGCCGGCGGCACGGTCCAGCACCTCCTTGTTGCAGGGGTATTGCCAGATCGTGGGGTTGCGGCCCTGCTCGCGGTGGTCGCGCAGGCCGGTATGGCCGTGCGACGCGTACAGCGCCTGCAGGAAGGCTTCGGGCACGTCGCCATCGCGCTCCATGTTGTCCAGCACGCCGCTGAGGAAGAAGTCGTGCAGCACCACGGTGCCGGGATGGCGCCTCAGCAGCGCGAACATGTGCTTGTGCGCATTCGAATTGCCGAAGTGGTAGAGCACCCGGTCGTAGGACGCGCCATGGCGTTCGAAATACGCGACGTCGCGCTGCACGAAGCGCTGCAGCGATCCGTCGGGTGTCGCACCCGGGGTCAGCACCAGTTCGACCTCGTAATGGCGCTCCAGTTCGAGCAGCAGTTCGGCGCTGTAGTCGGCAATGCCCGAGTGCTCGGGCGGCAGCGGCGACACCAGGGCCAGCGTCGGCTTGGCGGCAGCGCCCGCGGCCGGCGGCAGCGCGGTGGCGGCCGTCCTCGGCAGCCGCTCGATAGCGCGCCACAGCGCGGCCGCATCGTCGCTGCCTGCGGCCTGCAGGCCGGCGGCTTGCGCCGTGTCGACGACGACATCCGGCGCCAGCGAAGCCAGGAAGCCGGCGCGCAGCGCGGCGGCGGCATGGCGGCGCCACGGGTCGGAGGCGGCCGGCTGGGCGTAGATGTGGAAGCGGCCCGGCGGCAGCAGGCCGTCCAGCGCATGGCGCAGGGCGTCGGCGTCGGCCGGATCGCGGCCGCAGACGCTCACGTGCACCTCATGGGGGCCGCTGTCGCGCAGCAGGGTGTGGGCCAGCGCGCGCAGGGCGGCCGTGTCGGACGAAGGCGCCGTCTGCGGCGCGTTGAAATCGATAATCAGACGCATTGTCATTCCTTGCGCGGTGCGTAGGCGCTGCGCAGTTGGTCGAGTGCCTCGCGCGCCGATTGCGGCAGTTCACGCAGGGCGGCCGGCACGGCGCTGGCCGGCGCCGCGGCGTCGGCGGAGGCGCGCTTGGCGGCGGCCAGGGTGCGCGCCACCAGCGCTTGCAGGCGGGGCGAACGCATCACCAGCGGCAGCACGGCGCGGCGCAGCGCCTCGCGCGAGGTCAGCCAGCGCAGGCCGCGGCGCGCGGCGCCCTTGGCCTTGCGGCGGGCGATCCCCGCCATGCTGTTCGGACCGCGGCGCGCGAGGAAGCGCAGCGGCGCGGTGATGCGCCACGAGGTGCTGTTCAGGGTTGCGATCAGGCGCTGCTCCAGGTCGCGCGCCCACTCCGTGGCCTGCTGGCCGCTGGCATGGGCCTGCGCCAGCTCGCCGCTCAGGCGGGCGATCTCGGCGTGCGCATCCTGTTTTTCCAGTTCCAGCGCGTCGGCGAACTGGATCATGTCGTGCAGTTCGGCGCGCACGGCGTCGATCTCCTGCTCCCGCTCGTGCAGCGCGCGCCCGGCGGCGGCGTTGGCGATCCAGGCGCGGTCCAGGTGCCAGGAGATGTAGTCGTCGAACACGTTCGGCTGGATGCCGAAGTGGCGCATCAGTTCCTGGTGTTCCTCGGCCACGTAGTAGCGGTTCAGGCCATCGAACCAGGCGTAGCGGTAACGCTGGCTGGTGACCAGCTGCTCCCAGGCCTCGTGGTTGGTCTCGCGGCTGTTCGGCAGGGTCGCTTCGATCACCAGCACCCATGGGCGCCAGCGCGCGAAATCCATGCCGCGCAGGACCTCGCCCTCGAAGCCCTCGACGTCGATCTTCAGGAAGTGGATGTCGCCGCCCACGTGCTCGGCGCAGATCGACGCCAGGGTGCGCACCTGCACCGTCAGCTCGGCAACCGTGTGGCCTTCGGCGCGGTGCAGTTCGGCGATCGCCGCTTCGGGCGAGGCCCAGCCGCGCACCGCCGGCACGTCGTACAGCGTCAGGCTGCCTTCGCTGCTGCCGGCGGCAAGCGCCAGGTTGATGTCGCGCGGGCGCTGTTCGCGGAAGGCCTCGATATGGGCCGGCAGCGGCTCGATGTTGATGCCGTGCCAGCCGGCGTCGTAGAAGGCCCGGGTGACCGAATGCTCCTCGGGGTCGCTGGCGCCGACGTCGATGTAGAAGCCGTTCTGCACGTGGCCGAGGGCGCGCCACAGCAGGACGTCTTCGTTGTTCTGGGCGTAGGAAATGAATCTCATGGGCGTTGGATGTCGATGTCGGGGTCGAGCCAGGCCGAGCCCTCGAAATGCGGCCGGCGCATGTTCATCACCGTGAACACCAGCGCCAGGTCGCGCCATTCGTAGTTGTTGACGAGGTGGGTCTCGGTGCTGACGATCGCCGTGGCGACGGAATAGGTGCCCGCCCCCAGGTTCATCGGGAAGCGGAAGCGGAAGACGACTTCCTCGCCGGCGCCGACGTTCTCGAGCGGCAGTTCCTTCAGGTGGGTGTTGGTGCCGTACATGGGCTGGCCCAGGCGGTCCTTGATCATATAGCCCAGCACCATGCGCGGGATCGGGGCCTTGGCCAGCACCCGCACCTCCAGCGTGACCGGCGCGCCGACGTCGACCACTTCGATCCGCTCGCCGTGCTCGTCCAGCAGGGCGATGTCGGCGACGGTCGCCTCGCCGGTGCCGGACACGGTCTGCACCTTGCCCTCCGGGGTCGCATTCAGGCGCACGGTCTCGTTCTCGCGCTCGGCGATCATGGCGTTGTAGTAATCCATGATCTCTTCCGGCGGGCCTTCCTTGGCCAGGCGGCCGCCGTCGAGCAGGATGGCGCGGTCGCACAGCGACTGGATCGCCTGCTTGTCGTGGGAGACCAGCAGCAGCGTGGTGCCGTGCCGGCGGAAGCTGCGGATGCGGTCGAAGCTCTTGTGCTGGAAATAGGCGTCGCCCACCGACAGCGCTTCGTCGACGATCAGGATGTCCGGACGGCGCGCGGTGGCGACGCTGAAGGCGACCCGCATCTGCATGCCGCTCGAGTAGACGCGCACCGGCTGGTCCATGTAGTCGCCGATCTCGGCGAAGGCTTCGATTTCCGGCATCAGCTGCTGGATCTCGTCGACCGTCATGCCGAGCAGCTGGCCCGCCATGAAGACGTTCTGGCGCCCCGTGAAGTCGGGATGGAAGCCCATGCCGAGTTCCAGCAGGGCGGCCACGCGGCCTTCCATGTGGACGGCGCCGGTGGTCGGCAGCGTAGTGCCGGTGATCAGCTTGAGCAGGGTGCTCTTGCCGGCGCCGTTGATGCCGATCAGGCCCACGGCTTCGCCCGGCTCCACCGTGAAGCCGATGTCGCGCAGCACCCACTTGAGCTTGTGACGCGGCCCGGCGCCGGGCAGCACCCATTCCGCCAGGCGCGACCAGCGCGTCGGGTACTGGCGATAGGCCTTGCCCAGGTTGGAAACGACGATCCGGCCCATCAGAGTTCATCCACCATTTCGCCGGCGCGGCGGCGGAACAGGCGCAGGCCGAGCGCGCACAGCAGCAGCGACAGCAGCAGCACCGGCAGCAGCGCGGTCCAGTCGGGCGCCACGCCTTTCACCAGCACCTGCTGGTAGGCCTCGATCAGGCGCGCCATCGGATTCCAGCCGAGCAGGGCGCGCACCTCGGGCGGCAGGATCGTGACCGGATAGACCACCGGCGTGAACCAGAACCAGAACTGCATCGCGATCGTCACGAACTGGCCGACGTCGCGGAAGAATACATTGAGCACGCCGGCGATCATGCCGATGCCGATCGCCAGCAGCAGCTGGATCAGCAGCACCGGAACGATGGCCAGGAAGACCGCGCCCGGGAAGGTGCCGGATGCAAGCAGGAACACCGTGAACAGGCCGAAGATGATGCCGAAGTTGACCAGCGCGTTGAGCACCACGATCAGCGGCAGGCAGATGCGCGGGAAACTGATCTTCTTGATCAGGTTGGCCTGCTCGATGAACATGTTCTGGCCGCGCGCGATGATTTCCGCGAACAGGCCCCAGGTCAGGATGCCGGCGCACAGGTAGATGCTGTAGGCGAAGCGCGCGCCGGCGGCGGCGCCGGGCAGCTTGTTGTGCATGACTTCGGAGAAGATCACGGTATATACCACGATCATGGCGAGCGGCGACAGGAGCGACCACAGCGCCCCCAGCATCGCATTCATGTATTTCGACTGGAATTCGCGCTTGACGCTGCCCAGTACGAAGCCGCGGTAGGCCCACAGGCCCCGCAGCATCGGCGGCGCGATCATGTCGCGGCAGGCACGGAAATGTGCGTGAGGTGTTTCTTCATATAGTGGCAAGGCCGTCAGAGCGCAAAATTATACTCTACGGTATTGCCACACAATTGGTACAGTTGTAAGCAAGTTTGGCAAGGATGTCGCCAATCAGGGCGCCTGGATCAGCTTTTGCAAGGCTTGCGGATCGAGGATCACCAGGCGGTTCGCCTCCTTTTGCACGATCCCCTGCTGGACCAGGGTCAGCAGGGCGCGGGTGACCGTTTCGCGGCTCGTATTGATCATGTTGGCAATGTCCTGGTGGGTCGGCAGGTTTTCGACGACGGCCGGCGAGCCGCCGTCTTCCGGCTTCTTCTGCAGCAGCGACAGATAGGTATAGATGCGGCGCGCCGTATTGTTAATGCTGAGCAGGGCGCGGAATTCCGAGTCGCGCTGGATCTTCTGCGCCAGGTGCTTGAGCATCTGCTTGGCCACGCTGGGCGAATGCGAAAACAGGTGCATCGCGGTGGCCGCCGGCAGGAAGGCCACCAGCACGTCGCTGGTCGCCACCACGGAGGCGGAACGGGTCGATTCGTTAATCAGTGCAATTTCGCCAAAGAAATCGCCCGGCGCCAGCATGCGCAGGCCGATCGCGCGGCCGTCCTCGGTGATGTCGATCACCTGCAGCTGGCCGGAGAGCAGGAACAGCAGGGCGTCGCCGCTGCCGCCCTTGTGCAGTACCACTTCACGCCGGTTGAAGTGGCGGATGCGGATTTCCATGTTTACGCGCCGCATGTCCTCTTCGTTCAGCTCGGACAGCAGCGGGATCTTGCGCAGGTTGATCTGGATCTGTGCCTGCGCCTCGGCCGCCGTCGCGGCGTCGGTCCGGGCGGAGAGCTTGCTCGCGGAGGTCATCGATGGGTTTCCTGCTTCAAGGCAGCTGCCATTGCCAGCTCAGCTGCAAAACCCGGTCATTGTACTGAAAGATCGGTATGTTTTCTTTATTTTGAACGGCGCGTGCTTCCAGCTGTAGCGTTTGCCCCTTGGCAAACTGATAAGACAAGGCAGCGCGCGCGACCACGGTCCGCTGCGCGCGAACCGCGGGGATCAGCAGTTCCGGAGAGTAGGGGCGGGCACTGTTCCAGCTCTGGCGCGTGACGGCCAGCTCGCCGGTGAAGCCGGCCGGCAGTGCGCGCCGTACCAGCAGGCTGGCGTAGTTGCCGTGGCGGTCGCCGCCCGGCCTTCCCGTGTGCGCATGGTCGTCCAGCAGGGCGGCGCTGGCGCCGGCATACCACGGGCCGTCGCGGTAGGACAACAGGGCGCGGCCTTCGAGCGTGGCCGAGTTGAAGTGCGTGAGCGTCGGATAGTCGTACCAGGACGCGCTGGCGATCAGGCTGAGCTGGGTATTCGCGGGCAGCGGTATCTGGGGCGAGACGCGTGCCTGCAGCTGGCCCTGGCGCTGGTACAGACGCCCGCCCAGCTTGACCGCGCCCAGGTTGACGCTGGTCCTGACCGTCGTGCGCAGCACGCGCCAGGGGAGTTCGACGCCGCCGAACAGGACTGCCGTGTCGTACTGGCGCAGGCTGTCGTTGCGGCGCCATTGGTACTGCAGGTAGGCGATGCTGCCGTTGGGCGTCAGCTCGCGCATGTGTTCCATGCCGAGCAGACTGTACTGGTCGTGGTGCGGCAGGAAGTCCGGCAGCAGGGGCAGCTCGACCGGTACGCCGGCATCCACCACCAGCGACGACACGCTGGCGCCCTGGTTGACATTCTGGTCGATGCCGCGGCCCACGGTCAGGGTCGTGGTGGCGGCCGGCTTCCAGGGCTTGCAGCCGGCTTCGCGGGTCTCGGCGATCAGGATCAGCATGTCGGGCTTGAGCTGGACGCGCGTCTCGAGCATCGCGAACAGCCGTTCGGCCTCGTCGGCGTTGCCCAGTCCGCACTGGGTCAGCGCCAGGTCGAGCAGGGCGCCTGCCTGCTGGGGGTTGGCGACCAGGCGGCGCAGGATCGCCGAGGCGTCGTTGCGGCGGCCTTCGGCCAGCGCTTCCATCGCTTCCTGGTACATGCGCGCCTCCACGGCTTCGCGGTAGGCCTGCTGCTCGGGGGTGTCCGCGCGCGCCGCCGTGCCCGAACATGCGAGCAGGACGGCGAACAGCGCCGGCAAGGGAAAACGCCTGGTCATGCGACGGGCCCCTCCGCGGCGGCGCCGGTGATCGGGGTACTGGTGGTAATGCCCGCTTGCTTCATGCTGTCCTGGAGAGTGAATACGGTGGTAAGTTGTTCCTTGCCCCGCAGGCGGCGTTCGCCCAGCTGCAGGAAGCGGTGTGCGCGTGCGCGTGCGACGGTGCCGGGGCCGACGATGATGTCGTGCGGATAATCGCGCGCGGCCTGCTCCAGGCGCGAGGCGGTGTTCACGCTGTCGCCGACCGCGGTGTAGATACTGCGGAAGCTGGTGCCGAAATCGCCGGCCATGGCAGGACCGCTCTCGATGCCGATGCGCACCCGCAGCGGCAGATGGCCGTCCCGCTCGCGCGCGGCGCTGAACCTGGCGACGCGCTCGACGATCATGCGGGCGGCGTCCAGCGCCAGGTCCGCATGGTGCTCGAGCGGCAGCGGCGCGCCGAAGAAGGCGACCAGGCCGTCGCCGGTGTACTTGTCGAGGGTGCCCTGGCGCTCGATCACGGGACCGGTCAGGCAATCGAGGAAGTCGCGCGTGAGGCGTGCCGCGTCCTCGATCGGCAGGGTCTCGACCTGGGCGGTATAGCCTTCCATGTCGGCGATCAGGGTGGTGACCTCGAGCTGGCGCGGCAGCAGCGGATCTTCGAGGTCGCTGCGCAGCAGTTCGGTCACCACGGCCGGCGCGACATACTGGCGCAGCGTACTGAGCAGGTAGCGCGAACGGCGCTGGGTCTGCTGCCACTGGTAGGGCACGGCCACCGCCAGCAGCAGCAGGTTGGCGGCGAAAGGCGCGACGGTATTGAAGTCCGGGTCATGGCTGCAGGCGAGCCAGGCCAGGCCGATCCAGGCAAGCGAACTCACGCCGAGCAGCGCGACACTGGCCATGGCCGACAGGTAGGGGAAGGCCAGCGGCACCAGCAGGGCGGTGAGCAGGGTCCAGCCCAGCGCCAGCGAGGCGCCCGGCCAGCGCGCCGGCGTGTCGCCGGCCTGGCGATCGAGCAGGGTCGACAGCATCGCCGCCTGGACGCCGAGGCCGGGCCGGCTGGCCGCCAGCGGCGTCGCCACCCGGTCGCCGGTGCCGAGCGACGAGGAGCCGACCAGCACCAGGCGCCCGCGCACCCCGGCCGGATCGATCGCCTGGTCGAGGATATCGGCGGCGGAGACCACGGTATAGGCCTTCCAGTCGCGCTTGAAACCGACGCGCATCAAACCGGTATCGGCCAGCGCCAGCCTGCCTTTGCCGGTGCAGCAGTTGACCAGGGCCAGCGCCAGCGCCGGGTAGGCGCGTCCCTCGTAGCGGGTGATCATCGGCACGCGGCGCAGCGTGCCGTCGGGATCCGGGATGAAGCCGATCGCGCCGATGTTCGGCGCCTGCGCCAGGGCCGCATAGTTGGCGATGTAGCCGGTGGCCTCGACGCCGCCCGTGTAGCCGTCGATGGCGCCGCCCAGCACCCCGTCGCGTACAGCTTCGGGGCGGAGGCGGGCCAGGTCGAAGTCGAAGGCCTGGGCCGGTACCACGGGGCCATGCCGCGCGAGCAGGGCCAGGCGCATGTCGCCCAGCTGGCCGGCTTCCTTGGGCAGCAGGATGTCGAGACCGACACCGCGCGCCTGGTAATGCGACAGCAGGATCTCGACCATATCGGCCAGGCGCTCGCGCGGCCAGGGCCATGGGCCCAGCCGGGCCAGGCTGGTTTCGTCGATATCGACCACCAGCACACGCGGTTCGGGCGCCTCGCTGACCTGCAGGCGCACGAAGCCGTCTCGCATCCATTCGTTGGCGACGAAAGAGAAGTGGGATGGCGGGAACCATTCCAGCCCCGCCGTCAACAGCACCGCCACCGCCGCGATCAGCCAGCGAACGAGAGCGGCACGGCGGGATGACTGCGGCGTAGCAGTGGATTGTTTAAAAGGGGCTGCCACGCGGATGAACGGTTCGTTGTGAATTGTAACTAAAGAAAAATTATAACTCTGAAAAGTTGCTTATGTGCACTGTGAGAATGGGTTAAGACAATTTAGTGACAAGAGGACTCAAGCGTTCAATTATAATTGTGATCGCTGTCACATCCAATTTCTTGCCAGACCCGCTAAGCTCGCGGGCAGGAGAGAGCCTACTATGCCGCGTTACCTATTTCCCACTGTCCTTGTTGCAATTACCTGCCTGGGCCAGTCCGCCAGCGCAGCCGATGCCGGCCGCATCATTTTTGCCGCCGGCAAGGCAAGCGTCGGCGAGCAGCCGGCGGTAGAAGGCGGCACGGTGCAGGAAGGCCAGCTGCTGGCCACAGGCAGCGACGGCTACATCTATATAAAGACAGCCGACAACGGCTTGTTCATCCTGCGCCCGGGCAGCGAGGCGCGCATCGCCACCTATCGCATCGATAAAGCGAACCCGGCCAATACCCAGGTCAAGTTCGAGCTGCTGCATGGGGTGGCGCGCAGCAAGTCGGGCGAAGCCGTCAAGCAGGCGCGCCAGAATTTCCGCTTCAATACGCCGGTGGCGGCGATTGGCGTACGCGGCACCGACTTTACCGTCTTCACCGATGAGCAGACCTCGCGCGTGGCCGTGCTGACCGGCGCCGTGGTCGTCAGCGGTTTTGCCGATGCCTGCAGCCGGGAAGGAATCGGCCCCTGCCAGGGTGCGGCCAGCCGTGAATTGTCGGCGGCCCAGCGTGGCCAGTTGCTGCAGGTGACGCGCGGCCAGGCTGCGCCGCAGCTGTTGAGCGGCAGCCCGCTGTCGCCCGACCTGGTGTCGCCGCCGCGTAACGATGAGCCGGTGGCCAAGGTCGATGGCGGGGCCGCGGCAGGACCCAGCCTGGAAGTCAAGAAAGTAGGGGCCCTGGCGGCGAACGTCGACCAGCCGGCCGTCAAGCCGCCGGTATTGCCGCTGCCCGAGGTGCCGGCGCCGCCACCGGTCGTTCCCGAGCAGCCGCAGCTGCCGGGTACGCCGCAGCAGCCGCCCAGTGGCCTCGTCTGGGGACGCTGGGTGCGCTTCGAAGCCTTCAATCCAAAAATCTACCTGGCGCAGGAGATGGACAAGGGAACCTTGATCGCGCAGAACGGCGATTATGCGCTGCTGCGCAGCCAGGGCGCCGAGTTCGTCGCGCCGAACAACGGCAGCGTCGGCTTCGCATTGCGCGACAGCGACGCCATCATCAATACGAATTATGGCTACGGCATTCGTACCGCCGTCAGCGCCACGGTGGCCAACGGGACACTGACCGTGGATTTCGGCAACCGCAGCTTCGCGACCGGCTTCGACATCGTCAGCGGCAGCGAATCGATTCCTTTCCGCGCGGTCGGCACGGTTCGCGACGACGGTCGCCTTGCCGGCGACCAAGCCAACGATCGCCCAGGCTTCCTGAACGTGCAAGGCTTGCTGAGTAATGACAAGGGGGGCAGCGCATCGTACATCTTCGATGGCCGTATCGATTCCCAGCGCACGATCAACGGCGCGACCTACTGGTTGAAGAATTAATTAAGGAATTAATTAAAGGCACAGAAAAGAATGCCCCGGTTTTCTGGGGCATTTTTTTAGCTGCAATATTGTGAGTGTTTTTCTTCCCTGATGGCATTTTGAATTCTCACCAATTGTTACATCGACTGCGATGGAATGCGCGCCCAATTTTTGGGCAAGTCTTTCCTCTCATAGTAAAAAAGCAGATATGCATTGTTAAAAACTGCTGGCAATGTAAAAAATTGTCGTAATTTTGAAGCAGTTTTGAAGTTTTGTGATGGCCATCACATCAGCTTGAATGTTCCGCATGTCATTATTCGGCCCGTTGGACAGCAAGGGCATCCTGCAGCTGAACAATAGAGACAATAATCGATCGATCGATCCACTTGGAGCAATAAATGGCAACCACCTACTACAACGATCTGCAAAAGCTGTACGTCGCATACTTCAACCGTCCGGCTGACACCGCTGGTCTGGCATACTACGAAGGCGTCCTGGAAGGCGCCAAGGGCGACGCTAAAGCTGTCGCAGCTACCATGGCCGCGATCTCGGCCAGCTTCGCTGCTTCCGCCGAGTACAAGGCTGCTTACGCCAACATGTCGAACGCCGACGTCGTCAACGCCGTCTACCAGAACCTGTTCGGCCGTCCTGCAGAAGACGCAGGCAAGGCATACTGGGCTGGCCTGCTGGATGCCAAGAAAATCACCATCGACGCAGTCGTGACCCAAGTTGCTGGCGGCGCGCAAGGTTCGGACCTGACCGCCTACAACAACAAGGTTGCCGCTTCGCTGGCATTCACCAACGCGCTGGGCACCACCAACGCCTACTCGGGCGACAAGGCCAACGCTGCTGCCAAGGCATTCCTGTCGGGCGTTACCGATAACGCTTCGTTCGCTGCCGCGACCGACACCTACGCCCTGGGCGCAACCGTCGCCAAGGTCAACGCTGCCGGCACCCCGTTCACGCTGCAGAGCGGCCTGGCTGCCATGGACGCCGCCAACACCGCGCACAACAACTTCCTGGACGCATTCGACGGCAAGGCCGACGGCAAGATCACCAAGACCGACGCTGACGTGACCGGCGCTGTCACCACCGCTACCACCAAGGTTGCTGGCCTGGTCGACGCTGCTCTGAACGCCGCAGCCACCGCTGCTAACAACGGCGTCCCCACCACCAGCCCGGAAGCAGGCCTGTACGCCAACTCCACCACCTCGGCTTCCGTCAAGGCCGCCGTGCTGGCAGAAGCCCAGGCTGACCTGGCTGCCAAGCTGACCGCCGACCAGAAAGCCCTGAGCGATGCCAACACCGCTATCGCCAAGGTTCCGGGCCTGACCGACGCTCTGGCACAACTGACCGCTGCCAAGACCGCCGTGGACAACGCCAACGCCGCAGTCAAGGCTGCAGGCGTCGACCTGGCTGCCAAGCTGGGCGCCTTCAATGCGCAGAACGCCGCTGTGACCGTTGCCGACAACGGCACCGTGACCGGCCTGATCACCCTGGACAGCAAGGGCAACCTGGTGCTGGCAACCGGCGTGACCGACACCACCAACCCGGGCGTGACCGCTCTGCTGGCGTCGAGCGTCGCTAAGGAAGCTGCTGATGCGTCCCTGACCTCGGCAACCACCGCGCAAACCACCGTCCAGGCAACTGTCAGCGGCCTCGACCTGACCACCCAAGCCAAGGCCGACCTGAAGGCCATCGCGTCGGCAATGACCATCGTCAAGCTGGACGCCGGTGCAACCCCGACTTCGGCTCAGATCACCACCGAGCTGTCGAGCCTGCAAGCGATCTACACTTCGAACAAGGCGATCTCGGACGCTGACCCGACCAACACCGCCAAGGCAACCGCTACCGCGACTGCCAAGACCGCGTACGATAGCTTCAACGCACTGGTCACCACCTTCAAGACCGACGACAACGCCGATCCGCTGGTGAAAGCACAAGCTGACGCTACCGCCAATATCAAGCTCGACAGCGATGCCATCTCGGCAATGACCAAGGCCCTGGCTGACCTGACCACTGCCAACGCAAGCAAGGCTCAACTGGATGCCGTCAACGGCCAGATCAAGGCCGCTACCGACGCGTTCACCGCCAATAACCTGCTGCAGCCGGTGACCCTGGACACCACCAAGGTCGACGCTTATCACAGCATTGCTCCGCTGGCTACCGCTGGCGCCGACATCTACGTGGCAAGCACCGCCAACGCGACCATCACCAACTTCGGTCTGCTGGGCAACGACGCTCTGTACGTCGGCAGCAAGTACACCACTCTGGGTTCCGATCTGACGAAGGGCGACCCGGCTGTGCTGGAAGCGTTCCTTACCAAGGATGCCGGTGGCAACGCTCTCATCACTCTGGAGCAGAAGGCTTACGGTTCGAGCAGCGGTACCGACCTGGTCACCATCACCCTGACCGGCGTGACTGACCTGACCAAAGTGCACCTGAACAACGGCATCATCACCGTGTCGTAATTCAGTCGAATGCCGGGCCGGGCAACCGGCCTGTCTTCGAAACCCCGCTGCCGCAAGGCAGTGGGGTTTTTCTTTTGTTGCCTGTAACTGCAGGGCTGACTGGTTTTGTGACCAGTACGCGACCGAATATCGTAAAAAGTGTGATACACGTCACATTTTTGAACAGATCTGGTACATAATGTGCCCGGACAAATTTCTTCGAATCATGGCGTGCTGCGATCGGGAATGATTGAAGTGCGCAAGGCCCTATGAAAAAACTGCTAGAAAAACGCAACGAAATCGATCTGGTGCTGCGGTCTTTCAAGAGCACCTTCTTCACGGTTGGCGCGTTCAGCGCGATCATCAATCTTTTGATGTTGGCGCCTTCGCTCTACATGCTGCAGGTGTATGACCGTGTGCTGGGTAGCCGCAACGAAATCACGCTGCTGATGCTGAGCCTGCTGATTGTCGGCGCCTACCTCTTCATGGGTGGCCTCGAACTGATCCGCTCCTTCGTACTGGTGCGCGTCGGCGCGCAGTTCGACATGGTGCTCAACAAACGTATCTATACGGCGGCATTCGAGCAGAACCTGAAGCAGGCCGGCGGCAATGCCGGCCAGGCGCTGGCGGACCTGACCAATCTCCGCCAGTTCTTGACGGGAAATGCCTTGTTCGCATTTTTCGATGCGCCCTGGTTCCCGATCTACCTGATCGTCATTTTCGTCTTCGAACCGGTTCTCGGCTTCTTTGCACTGGGCGGCACCATCCTGCTGATCATCCTGGCGGTGGTCAACGAGCGCGTCACCAAGGAGCCGCTGGCGGAAGCGAACTCGATGTCGATCCAGGCCAATACCCTGGCCACGAACAACCTGCGCAACGCCGAAGTCATCGAGTCGATGGGCATGCTGCCGAACCTGATGAGCCGCTGGTTCAAGCTGCACGGCAAGTTCCTCGGCCTGCAGGCCAACGCCAGCCAGAAGGCGGGGCTGATTTCCGCGCTGACCAAATTCGTGCAGATGTCGATGTCCTCGCTGGTGCTGGGCCTGGGCGCATTGTTGGTACTGGACAACAAGATTACCCCCGGCATGATGATCGCGGCCTCGATCCTGCTCGGCCGTACTCTGCAGCCGGTGCAACAGGTGATCGCCGTCTGGAAGTCGTTCAGCAGCACCCGCAGCGCCTACGAGCGCCTCGATGCCCTGCTCGAAGCGAATCCGTCCCGTCCGGCCGGCATGGCCCTGCCCAAGCCGCAGGGTGTCCTGACCCTGGACGGTGTTACCGCCTCGCCCCCGGGCGCGAAGATGCCGGTCGTCAGGGGCGTATCGTTCGCGATCGCGCCGGGCGACGTGCTCGGCGTCCTCGGCCCGAGCGGCTCGGGCAAGTCGACGCTGGCACGCCTGCTGGTCGGCGTGTGGCCGACCATGATGGGCAAGGTGCGCCTGGATGGCGCCGATATCTATCAATGGAACAAGGCCGAACTGGGGCCGCATGTCGGCTACCTGCCGCAGGACGTCGAGCTGTTCGCGGGGACGATCAGCGAAAACATCGCGCGCTTCGGCGAAGTGATTGCCGAGCAGGTGGTGCAGGCGGCCAAGCGCGCCGGCGTCCATGAGATGATTCTGCAGTTCCCGGAAGGCTATGACACGAAGCTGGGCGACGGCGGCGCCGGCCTGTCCGGCGGCCAGAAACAGCGTATCGGCCTGGCGCGCGCGATGTACGGCGACCCTTCGCTGATCGTGCTCGACGAACCGAATTCGAACCTGGACGACGTCGGCGAGCAAGCCTTGCTGGCAGCCGTGCTCGACCTGCGCCAGCGCGGCAAGACCATCGTCATGATCAGCCACCGCCCGGGTGTCGTGAACGTGACCACCAAGCTGCTGCTGCTGCGCGACGGCGCGGTCCACATGTTCGGGCCGACCCCGCAGGTACTCGCCGCCCTGCAGGAGGCGAGCAAGAAGGCGGCCGAGGCCCAGGCCGCGGCCCAGGCCCAGGTGGCTGCGGCCCAGGCCCAGATGGCCGCCGCCCAGGCCGCGGCCCAGCGCGCACAGGAAGCCGCGGCGGCCCAGGGAAATACCCCGGCCGACGCTACCACCGAAGAAGGAAAGTAATCGATGAAGTTGATTTCCAATAAGCCGCAAGAAGTCGTCTCGCACGACGTCACGCCGCTGGAAGTAAATACCGATGCGCGCCCGTTCGCGCGCGTGGGCTGGCTGATCGTCCTGCTGGGATTCGGCGGCTTCCTGTTGTGGGCATTGTTCGCCCCGCTCGACAAGGGTGTGCCGCTGAGCGGCACCGTGGCGAAAGAGTCGAACCGCCAGGCCGTGCAGCACCTGAGCGGCGGTACCATCCAGGAAATCCTGGTACGCGACGGCGACGTCGTCAAGGCCGGCCAGGTGCTGGTGCGCATGAATTCGATCACCGCCAAGGCCGCGGTCGAGATGACCGATTCGGGCTACCTGACCGATCTGGCGATCATGGCCCGCCTGAGCGCCGAGCGCGACGGCGCGCATGCGATCAAGTTCCCGGCCGAGCTCGAGCAGCGCCGCAGCGACCCGCGCGTGGCGGACATCATGGCATTGCAGACCCAGCTGCTGGCCTCGCGCCAGGGGTCGCTGAAGAACGAACTGGCAGGCGCCGATGAGAGCATCGCCGGCCTGAAGATCCAGATCCAGGGTCTGCAGGAATCGCGCCAGAGCAAGAAAGAGCAGGTCGAGTTCCTCAAGGAGCAACTGTCCGGCATGCGCGACCTGGCCAAGGAAGGCTATGTGGCGCGCAACCGCCTGCTCGACCTCGAGCGCACCTATGCCCAGCTGACCGGCTCGATTTCGGAAGACATCGGCAACATCGGCCGCGCACAGCGCCAGGTTGCCGAACTCATGCTGCGCAAATCGCAGCGTGTCGAGGACTACCAGAAGGAAGTGCGTACCCAGCTGACCGAGGTGCAGAAGCAGGCCGAGACCGAGCAGGCGCGCCTGCAGGCCCAGAAGTTCGAACTGTCCAACGTCGAGGTCAAGGCGCCGGCCGACGGTACCGTGGTCAACCTGGCCGTGTTCACGCCGGGCGGCGTGGTCCAGCCCGGCTTCAAGATGATGGACATCGTACCGACCAACGATCCGCTGGTGGTCGAAGGCCAGCTGCCGGTCAACCTGGTCGACCGCGTGCATCCGGGCCTGCCGACCGAGCTGCAGTTCGCCGCCTTCAACACCAACCGCACGCCGCACATCCCGGGCGAGGTCGACCAGGTGGCGGCCGACCGCACCGTGGACGAGCGTACCGGCAATGCCTACTACAAGGTGCGCGTGAAGGTGACGCCGGAAGGCGCCAGGCTGATCGCCAAGCACAAGCTGGCGATCCGTCCCGGCATGCCGGTGTCGCTGTTCGTCAAGACCGGTGAACGTACGATGATGAACTACCTGCTCAAGCCGGTATTCGATCGTGCCAGCTCGGCGCTGAGCGAGGAGTAAGCGTGGCGCGACCAGTCAATATGAGCGGCGTGCGCCGCACGGCTGCCGCGCTCGCCGCGGCAATATCGGCCCTGCTGGCCGCCGGCCAGGCCAATGCGATCACGCTGCAGCAGGCCTACGAGGCGGCCCTGAAGAACGACCCGACGTACAAGATGAGCTTCTACGAGAAGGAGTCGGCCAAGGAAAACCGCGTGATCGGCCGTTCCTACCTGCTGCCGCAGGTGTCGGCGAGTTTTTCGGCCAGCCGCAACATCACCGACGTCAACACTTGGCAGCCCGGCTATACGAATATCTTCGGCCAATCGGTTCCGGCAACCTGGACGCCGACGCAGCCGCGCTACATCAGCCGCACCAGCGCGGTACAGCTGCGCCAGCCGATCCTGAACCTGGACGGCGTGGCGCGTTACCGCCAGGGCAAGGTGCAGGCGAAGCAGGGCGAAGCCGCCTACGAGGCGGCCGGCGACGACGTCGCGGTGCGCGTGGCCAGCGCCTACATGGACGCCTTGTTTGCCGAGGACCAGTTGGCGCTGTCCAGGGTGTCGCGCGACATGTACAAGGAGCAGATGCACGTCAATAATCGCCTGTTCGAGAAGGGCGAGGGCACCAAGACCGACATGCTGGAAACCCAGGCCCGGCTCGATATCGCCGAAGCCCAGGTGACCGAGGCCGAAGACAATGTGGTCGCCGCGCGCGAAACCTTGATCGGCATCATTGGCGTGGACCCGGGCCAACTGGACAAGCTGCGCGACGGTTTCAATCCGGCCGCGCTGCCGACCGCCGGCTACGAGGACTGGGCCAGAATCGCACGCGAGCACAACCATGAGTTGGCGGCTGCGCGCCTGGCGATCGAGTCAGCGCGCCTGGAAATCGGCAAGCAGAAGGCCGGGCATTATCCGCGCGTCGACCTCACTGCCGTCTACGACAAGAGCGATGCCGCATCGATCAACACCTACAACCAGAAAACGGTCGACCGCGCGATCGGCCTGCAGGTGAGTCTCCCGATCTACCAGGGCGGGGCGATCAGCGCCAGCGCGCGCCAGGCCGCCGACGCCTATGGACGCGCCCAGTCGGATTACGACGCGCGCACCAGCAAAGTCATGGTCGAGTTGCGCAAAGCCCACAGCATCGTGCTGTCCAGCGTGCGCAAGATCGAAGCACTGGAAAAGGCGGTTGCCTCCGGCAAGGAGCTGATGAAGGCGACGGAGCAGAGCATCAAGGGGGGTGTCCGCATCAACCTCGACCTGCTCAATGCCCAGCAACAGCTGTACACCAGCCAGCGCGACCTGGCCCAGGCCCGCTATTCCTACCTGATCGGCCTGCTGCGCCTGCGCGCCGCGGCCGGTACGCTGGATGCGTCCAGCGTGCGCGAGGTGGCGGCTTACTTCCACTGATCCTGCGCCATTCCTGATAAAAGACCCCGCTGCGCGAGCACCGGGGTCTTTTTTTGCGCAGACCGGTTGGGTTAGATATTTAACACTTCAGCCTATGCGAAGTGGATTTCTAGGAAAAAATCTTTTTCTTTCAAGAACTTACGAAGTATGCAGCACGGTTGAGTGCGCCTCCAAAAAAACGGATACGGTATATTTTTTACACTTATCTAAAAGGAGGCCATGATGGCGACTACGACCGAAACAGAAGTCCAGAAACTTTATGTTGCTTATTTCAGCCGTCCGGCGGACGTTGCCGGCCTGGCTTATTGGACCAATATCCTCGCGAATAATCCAACCGGCTATCAGCTGATTTCGGCAAGTTTTGCCGCTTCGGCGGAGTACAAGGCAAATTATGCGGGCATGGACAGCCACGCCACCGTCAATGCGGTCTACCAGCATCTGTTCGGACGCCCTGCGGAAACTGCCGGTGCCGACTACTGGGCCAATCTGCTGGACAAGCATGCGATCACCATCGATAACGTCGTGACCCAGATCGCCGGCGGGGCCCAGGGCAATGACAGTGTCGCCTATAACGGGAAGGTGGCGACCGCCACCGTCTTCACGGCACACCTGGACCAGCCCGCCGAACAGCAGGCGTATTCGACCCCGGCCGGCCTCAAGATGGCATCGGATTACCTTGCCGCCATCCATGACCTCGGATCGGGCGCGGCTGCCGTCGACCCGGGCAATATCGACATCACCATCGAGAACATGGTCAAGGCCGCGACCGGCCTGGCAGACCATCCGGTGGGCCTGGTGGGCGTTGCCGATCCCGCACATCCGCTGTTCGGCTGAAGGACGAGTCGCCCAAGAGATGAAATTTTATTGCACGCAAGCCGCGTGAATGAAATAAAAAATCACCGCCGGACATACCGGCGGTGTGTCATTCTGGAGCCTTAAACCTGTGCCTGGCCCTGCGCTTGCGGGTCCTGGGCCTGGCGGCCGAAGCAATGCGGGCAGGAAACGCCCACCACGTACTCGGGCGCCAGTTGCTGGCGTGGCGTCACCACGGCGCGGCAGGCGAAGCACTGCACGGTTTCGGTCGGCTCCAGCTTTGGATTGAGCGCCGTGCGGTAATCGAAGACGAAGCAGTCGCCCTTGTAGTGATCGCCGCCGACTTCCTCGAAGTACTTCAGGATCCCGCCGTCGAGCTGGTAGACACGCTCGTAGCCGATGTTCTGCATGTGGATTGCGGCCTTTTCGCAACGGATGCCGCCAGTGCAGAAAGTCACCACGGTCTTGCCCTGCAGCTCATCCTTGTGTTTGGCGACGACGTCCGGGAATTCGCTGAACTTCTCGATACGGTAGTCGAGCGTGTTTTCGAAGGTGCCGACGTCCACTTCGAAGGCGTTGCGGGTTTCCATCATCACCACCGGCACGCCGTCGTCGTCATGTCCCTGGTCGAGCCAGCGCTTGAGCGTCTTCGGCTCCACCGACGGGGCGCGGCCCAGTTCCGGCTTGATGAGGGGCATGCGCATCGTGATGATTTCCTTCTTGATGCGTACCAGCATGCGGCGGTGCGACTGGTCCGCCGACAGGCTTTCCTTCCATTCCAGGTCGGCCAGGCGGGCATCGCTGCGCACCCAGGCCAGGTACTGGTCGATGTGCTCGCGCGGACCGGAGACGAACATATTGATGCCTTCCGGCGTCAGCAGCACGGTGCCTTTCAAGCCGAGCTCATTGCACAGCGCCTGGTATTGCTGGCGCATCTCTTCGAGGTTGTCGAGGGTGACGAATTTATAGGCGGCGATATTGACGTGCATGTTCATTGGGGGAGCAAATACAGGAAGACAGCCAGCAATTATAAGACAGTGCCGCCGTGAGGTCAGCCGGGATGTGGATAAGGTGTAGTTTCGCGGTAGTTCGCATTAAAATGCTATTTTTTGCGCAACCTCAGCCGGCCCTATGAACTCGCTCAATCTGCAGTACAACCCGCGCATCGATCAATTGCGCTGGCTGGCCGCGACCATTGTCTTCCTGTTTCATTTCCAGCTCGAGTACCGGGGCCTCGGCGGCCCGGCGCTGGCAACGCCGTGGGCCGGCCTGATCACGGAAGGGCATACCGGGGTCGGCTTGTTCTTCACCCTGTCGGGCTTCCTGTTCATGCAGATCGCCCTGCACCAGCGCGCGATCGTCTACGGCGATTTCGTGCGCAACCGCGTGCTGCGCATCTTTCCCTTATTCCTGACCATCTTCCTGGTCGCCACCTCGATCGGGCGCGACAATTTCCAGCCCCAGGATCTGCTTTATCTATTCGCGACCAATCTCGGCCACGCGCCGACCTCGGGTACGCCGATCACGGGCGCGGCCTGGACCATTTCGCTGGAATTCCTGTTTTATATGGTGTTCCCCTTCCTGGCGCGCTTTGCCATGGAACGCGGTCCGGGCTATCTGCTCAATCTGCTGTTGTTGATGTTCTTTTTTAAACTCAGCGCTTATACCGTCAACGAAAACAGCACACTGATGTATTTCTGTACCTTCGTCGGCCGTTTCGACCAGTTCCTGATCGGCATGCTGGCCGCCATGCTGTACCAGCAGCCGCGGATCCGCGGACGCCTGCACGCTTTTTCGCCCTGGCTGCTGCTGATTTCCTTTGCGCTGGTGGTCTGCGACACCGCCGCGCTGCACCGTTACGCACCCTTCGGCGCGACGCCGAAATCGGTGTTCTGGATCTTCTGGTCGATGATCGAGAGCATCGGTTGGGCGGTATTCATCCTGTCCTGGGTATCCTTCCAGCCACGCCTTCCGGCACCCATCGAACGCGTGCTTTGCCATGGCGGCAAGGTCAGCTTTTCCTTCTACCTCTTGCACATGGCTTTGCTGCACTTGCTGGCCACCCAGGTCGGCATGGTGAGGCTGGTCGGCAACGGCTGGATCGATGCAGCCATCATGATATTGATCACCTATGTCGCTACCTGGCTGCTGGCAACCCTGAGCTATAACACGATCGAAGAACCCTTCCTGCGCATGCGTCGCCGTTATGGCATGCAGCAGCCGGCGCCGGTGCCACAAGCTAGCTGAGCGGATGGCCACGCCACATTTTATTAGGCGACGAATCAACAAATTCCTGAATTGCCGCCCAGTGCCGGGCTGGCAAGTGCTCTTCGCGGCTATGTATGTGGCCCTTAGGCTTGTCATTTCTTCCGCTGATGCGTATGCCAGATTTTGTTTCTTAAAAAATAATTCAAGTTAGCGTTTTAGTTTGTTTTACTGTCGAAAAACTTTACAGTGAACAAATTCTTTTTCGGTGGGGAATCTTCAAATGATTGAAAGATAAGTAAATTTTCTTCCAGGCACATTTTTTGCTTAATGGAAATCTATCTTATTAATTCAATTACTACACATGTTCAAACTTTCCGCCATCGCCGCAGGACTCATTTTCGCTACCGCTTCGGCCAGTGCCACCACAATGCTTGTCGACGGCTCAACCACTTATAAGGTCAACAGCGCAAGCGACAAGGTGACCTCATTTTCCCTGCCAGCAGCGCAAACGTCGGGTGTGATCCTGGACTTCAATTTTTCCTTCACTGGCGCCCTGCAGAACAATGACTACTTTGCTTTGTGGTTCGGTAACTCGACCGGCCCCAGCTTTGGCCTGAAGGCCAATTGCGGTGGCGATGTAGCGGGTTGCACCAATGATATCTACCTGCGTATGAGCGGGACCGGCGGCACCTTTTTGCAGAACAGTAACGTATCGCCGAACACCGACTATCACCTGATGGGCTACCTGTACAAGACCGGTAATAGCAAGACCTACAATGCTTTCGACCTCTGGTTGAATCCGAGCGATGAGGAAATGATCACCCTGACTGGTGCCGATGCTCACATTACCGGAGCCACCGGTCTGTCCTCCTTAACCACCGTCGGCTTCCGTACGGTCAATATCGACAATGGTGTCGTCCTCACCGCGCGCGACATCAATGCCCGCGCACTGCCGGAACCCGGCTCGCTGGCGCTGATGGGCTTGGGCATGGCCGGCCTCGGTTTACTGCGCCGCCGCAAGCAGGCCTGAGGTCTTTTCAATTGGTCAAGAGCCGGCCCGCAAGGCCGGCTTTTTAGTGTGCGCGATTGCTACGCTGACATTCCAAAAGGCAAGTCAGCTATCCCGTCACTCGTCAGGGCGCGGTAAAATGATGGGATGACTGCCCCGACCTTTACCCACCTGCGCATACACTCCGAATACTCGATCGTCGACGGCCTGGTCCGCATCGACGACCTGGTGGCTGCGGCCGTGAAGGACCAGCAGCCGGCGCTGGCGGTGACCGACCTGGCCAACGCCTTCGCCTTGGTCCGCTTCTACAAGGCCGCGCGCGGCAAGGGTCTCAAGCCCATCGTCGGGGTCGACGCCTGGATCACCAATGACGAGAACCGCGACAAGCCGTTCCGCCTGCTGATCCTCTGCAAGAACAAGACCGGCTACCTGCAGCTGTGCGAGTTGCTGTCCAAGGCCTGGCTCACCAACCAGTACAAGGGCAGGGCGGAAATCCGCGTCGAGTGGCTGGAAGCGCTGGCAACGTCCGTATCGACCCTGGAGCCGGAGGTGCCGCAGTCGAACGCCCTGATCGTGTTGTCGGGCGGCCCCTTCGGCGACGTCGCCCAGGCCATCGACAACGGCGACATCGAGAAGGCCGAAGCCGCAGCGACGCGCTGGGCGCGCATCTTCCCCGGCCATTTCTACGTCGAGATCCAGCGCGCCGGCCAGCCCAACCAGGAGCAGCAGGTGCGCCATTCGGTGGCGCTGGCCAACCGCCTCGGGCTGCCGGTGGTGGCGACCCACCCGGTGCAGTTCATCAAGAAGGAAGAATTCATCGCCCACGAAGCGCGCGTCTGTATCGCGGAGGGCGAGATGCTGGCCAACGCCAAGCGCGTGCGCCGCTTCAACGAGAACATGTGCTTCAAGTCCCAGGACGAGATGGCCGAGCTGTTCAAGGACTTGCCGGGCGCGCTCGCCAATTCGGTCGAAATCGCCAAGCGCTGCAACGTGACGCTCACGCTGGGCAAGCCGCAGTTGCCGAACTTCCCGACCCCGGGCATGACCATCGACGAGTTCCTGGTCGCCGAAACGAAGAAGGGCCTGGAAGAGCGCTTGATCCAGTTGTTCCCGGATCCGGAACAGCGCGAAAAGGAACGCCCGCGCTACGAGGCGCGCCTGGAGTTCGAGAACAACACCATCATCAAGATGAAGTTCCCGGGCTACTTCCTGATCGTGGCGGAGTTCATCCAGTGGGGCAAGAACAACGGCGTGCCGATCGGCCCGGGCCGCGGCTCCGGTGCGGGTTCGCTGGTGGCGTACGCGCTGAAGATCACCGACCTCGATCCGCTGAAATACAACCTGCTGTTCGAGCGCTTCCTGAACCCGGAACGCGTCTCGATGCCCGACTTCGACATCGACTTTTGCCAGGAAAAGCGAGAGCTGGTGATCCAGCACGTGAAGGACCTGTACGGCCGCGACGCGGTCTCGCAGATCGCCACCTTCGGTACCATGGCGGCGAAGGGCGCGATCCGCGACGTCGGCCGTGTGATGGACTTCGGCTATACCTTCTGCGACGGTATCTCGAAGCTGATTCCGTTCAAGCCCGGCAAGCCGGTCTCGATCGCCGAAGCGATCGAGGAGGAGCCGCTGCTCAAGGAGCGCCTCGAGAACGAGGAAGAGGTGAAGCAGCTGCTGGATCTTGCCCAGCAGGTCGAGGGCATCACCCGTAACATCGGCATGCACGCCGGCGGCGTGCTGATCGCCCCCGGCAAGCTGACCGACTTCTGCCCGCTGTACACCCAGGGCGGCGACGCCGGCGTGGTCTCGCAGTACGACAAGGACGACGTCGAAGCCGCCGGCCTGGTGAAGTTCGACTTCCTGGGCCTGACCACCCTGACCATCCTCGACCGCGCCGTGAACTACATCCGCGCGCTCGATCCGCAGGACGCCAACTTCAACCTGGAATCCTTGCCGCTGACCGACCGGCCTTCGTACAAGCTGCTGACCGAGGCGAAGACCGTCGCCGTGTTCCAGCTTGAATCGCGCGGCATGCAGGGCATGCTGAAGGATGCGCGTCCCGACCGCTTCGAGGACATCATCGCGCTGGTGGCGCTCTACCGTCCGGGCCCGATGGACCTGATCCCGGACTTCTGCAAGCGAAAACACGGCGAGAAATTCGACTATCCGGACCCGCGCACCGAGTCCATCCTGTCCGAGACCTACGGCATCATGGTCTACCAGGAGCAGGTGATGCAGATGGCGCAGATCGTCGGCGGCTACTCGCTGGGCGGCGCGGACATGCTGCGCCGCGCGATGGGCAAGAAGAAGGCCGAGGAGATGGCGGAGCACCGCGCGATCTTCCGCGCCGGCGCCGCCAAGGACGGCCTGTCGACCGAGAAGGCCGACGAGATCTTCGACCTGATGGAGAAGTTCGCGGGCTACGGCTTCAACAAGTCGCACGCCGCCGCCTATGCGCTGCTGTCGTATCACACGGCGTATTTGAAGGTCCACCACACCGCCGCGTTCATGGCAGCCAACATGTCGCTGGCCATGGAAGACACGGACAAGATCAAGATCCTGGTCGAGGATTCGATCGACGTCTGCAAGCTGACCATCCTGCCGCCGGACGTCAACGAATCGCAGTTCCGCTTCACCCCGGAAGGGCCGCCGCGCTCCGTCACCGGCAAGCAGGTGTCGAACATCCGCTACGGCCTGGGCGGCGTGAAGGGTGCCGGCCAGGGCGCGATCGAAGCCATCATCGCGGCGCGCACCGAAGGCGGCAAGTTCAAGGACCTGTTCGACTTCTGCCTGCGCGTGGACCGCAAGCAGATCAACCGCCGTACCATCGAATCCCTCATTCGGGCAGGCGCGATGGACTGCTTCGGCGTTGACCGCGCGGTGCTGCTGGCCTCCGTCGGCTTCGCGATGGAAGCGGCCGGCCAGGCGGCGGCCGCGGCGAACCAGGTCAGCCTGTTCGGCGGCATTGACTCCGACCTGGTCGCCCCGCCGGAATATGTGAAGGCCACGCCCTGGACCGACCGCCAGAAGCTGTCGGAAGAGAAGACCGCGCTCGGCTACTACCTGTCGGGCCATATGTTCGACTCGTACCAAGCCGAAGTGCGGCGCTTCGCCAAGACCAAGCTGAAGGACCTGGAGCCGTCGCGCGATCCGCGCATGCTGTGCGGCGTGATCACCGGCGTGCGCACCCAGCTGACCCAGCGCGGCAAGATCCTGATCGTGACCCTGGACGACAAGACCTCGGTGGTCGAAGTCACGATCTACAACGAGCTGTTCGAGGCCAACAAGAACATCTTCCGCGAAGACGAATTCCTGCTGGTGGTCGGCAAGGTCTCGGAAGACCGCTTCAACGGCGGCCTGCGCATCACCGCCGAGAAGGCCTTCGGCATCGCCGAGGCGCGCATCCAGTACGGCCACAAGCTGGAGATGGACGTCGCCTGCACGGTCAGCCCGGCCAAGCTGGCCGAGATCCTGCAGCCCTACCGCCAGCACGACGGCCTGCCGGTCAGCCTGCGCGTGTCGCCGCAGGGCATTCCCTGCGTGGTGCAGCTGGGCGACGGCTGGCGGGTGGCGCCGTCGGACGAGTTGAAGTATGCGCTCGAGCTGCAGCTGGGGGCGAAAGACGTGGCGGTCGAGTATTAATGCGGTGATCGTGGRCACGGGGTGCCCACCCTACGTTATCGCTGTTCGTAGGG
>NZ_JBFTRS010000022.1:0-105640 GCF_056399645.1 Massilia sp. 01N417
GGCCCGGGCCGATGCCGTGGCCGAGCCCGCGGTGCGCGAGCCGCAGCCCGGCGCAAGTGCCGGTGCCGGCGCCGCCGCTTCGGCCGGGCCCGCCGCTGCCGCCGCCCTCGATCCGCTCGCCGGCCTGCCTGGCACCAAGCCGGACACGCCGCCGGCCCAGCTGGCCGAGAACCTGGTCGACCCGCTGATCGACTGCCTGATCCCGCTGAACACCGAAGGCGCACTGCGCGGCGACAAGATCCTGCCCGCGCTGCTGAAGCTGCGCCGCGTCGGCAACAAGCCGGTCCACTTCGTCGGCCTGGCCGTCAACGGCGACTGGGAGCCGATCGTGCATGGCGGCGTCTACACCAAGCTGCAGGCCGGCGTCCAGATGGCCACCCGCACCACCTCGCTGAACGAACTCGAATACTCGGAGATGGTCACGCGCCTGCGCGCGGTGGCCGACGAGATTGGTGCCGAGCCGGAAGTGCCGGACATGATCGAGGTGATGAGCGAGGCGAAGAACCTGCACCGCTTCGTCGCCGGCCACGATGCCCAGCTGGGCGTGAACCTGGCCTCGAAGGGCGCGCCGTGGGCGATGTCGACCCTGATCGGCGCGCTCGAGAACCAGGGCTTCGACGTGGGGCCAAGCGGCCGCTTCGCGATGCCGGACAAGGAAGAGGGAAGTGCAGGCGGGGTCCTGTTCACCCTGTCGACCAACGTCAACCTGGGCGCCGACACGACCTCGCGCCTGACCCTGCTGCTCGACGTGCCCTGCGTGACCCCGGCCCGCGACGGTTTCGGCAAGATGGTCGCCTGCGCCAAGTCGCTGGAGCTGCGCCTGGACGCCGCCATCGTCGACGACTTCGACCAGCCGCTGTCGGACGAAGCGCTGGGCGAGATCGCCGGCCAGGTCGGCGAGTTCTACCAGGAGATGGAAGCGGCCGACATCCCGGCCGGCTCGACCCGCGCGCTGCGCCTGTTCAGCTGAGGCTTTTCCATGAGCGAGCAGCAGAACTACCTCGAGCGGATGGCGTGGCTGGTCAAGGAACTGAACCACCACATCTATAACTACCACGTGCTCGACGCGCCGACCATTCCGGACGCCGAATACGACAAGCTGTTCCGCGAACTGCAGGAACTGGAAGCGGCGCATCCGGAAGCGGTGTCCAACGACACGCCGACCTCGCGCGTGGGCGGTGCGCCGATCCCGGAATTCAGCCAGGTGACGCACGCGATGCCGATGCTGTCGCTGAACAACGGTTTTTCAAGCGAGGACATCGACAACTTCGACCGCCGCGTGCGCGAAGGCCTGGACCTGCCGAACGGCGCCCGGGTCGAGTATGCGGCCGAGCTCAAGTTCGACGGCCTGGCGATCAGCCTGCGTTACGAGAACGGCGTGTTCGTGCAGGCCGCGACCCGCGGCGACGGCTATACCGGCGAGGACGTCAGCGCGAATATCCGCACCATCAAGGTGATCCCGCTGCGCCTGCGCGGCGATGCCGATGGGGAGACTGCGCCCGAGGTGCTGGAAGTGCGCGGCGAAGTCCTGATGTTCAAGCAGGACTTCGAGCGCCTGAACCAGCGCCAGCGCGAGCTTGGGCAGAAGGAATTCGCGAACCCGCGCAACGCCGCCGCCGGCAGCCTGCGCCAGCTCGACGCCCGCATCACGGCCCAGCGCAAACTGCGCTTCTTCGCCTACGGCATCGGCGTGCTCGAAGGCGCGGACATGCCGCAATCGCACTCTGCGGTGCTGGACTGGTTCGAACGCCTCGGTTTGCCGGTGTCGAAGGAGCGCGCGGTGGTGAAGGGCTGCGAAGGCATCCTCGACTACTTCCGCTCGATCGGCGAGAAGCGCAAGTCGCTGCCCTACGAGATCGACGGCGTGGTCTACAAGGTCGACCGCATCGCCGACCAGGCGCGGCTCGGCTTCGTCTCGCGCGCCCCGCGCTTCGCGCTGGCGCACAAATTCCCGGCCGAGGAAGCGCTGACCACGGTCCAGGCGATCGACGTGCAGGTGGGCCGCACCGGCGCCATCACGCCAGTGGCGCGCCTGACGCCGGTGTCGGTCGGCGGCGTGACCGTCACCAACGCCACCCTGCACAACGAGGACGAAGTGCGGCGCAAGGACGTGCGCATCGGCGACACCGTGATCGTGCGGCGCGCCGGCGACGTCATCCCCGAGGTGCTGGCGGTGGTGCTGGAGCGCCGTCCGCTTCCCGAGCCGGCCGTCTACGAACTGCCGAAGACCTGCCCGGTGTGCGGTTCGCACGTGGTGCGCGAAGAGGGCGAGGCGGTGGCGCGCTGCTCCGGCGGCCTGACCTGCGCGGCCCAGCGCAAGGAGGCGATCCGCCACTTCGCCGGCCGCCGCATGATGGACATCGAAGGCCTGGGTGACCGCTACATCGACAGCCTGGTGGAGTGCAACCTGATCCACGGCGTGGCCGACCTCTACCGCCTGACCCTGGACGACCTGCTGGCCATGAAGCGCCTGGCGGACGAGCGCGACGACACCACGCCGGAACCGGACAAGCCCGCCGTCAAGCAGGGCAAGGTGGCGACCAAGTGGGCCGACAACCTGCTGGCCGCGATCGCCGCCAGCCGGCGCCCGCCGCTGGAGCGCCTGCTGTTCGCGCTCGGCATCCGCCACGTGGGCGAATCGACCGGCAAGACCCTGGCCGACTGGCTGGGCAGCCTGGCGCTGGTGCGCCGCGCTCCCGCCGCGCTGCTGCGCGTGCTGCCGGACATCGGCGGCACCGTGGCCGAGGCCATCGCCGAATTCTTTGACGAACCGAAGAACCAGGCCGCGCTGGATGCGCTGCTGGCCGCCGGCGTCGAACCGCAGGGCGAGCATGCGCCCAAGGCCCAGCTGCGCGAGCGCCTCGACGAGGTGCAGCTGCTGGCCGCACTCGGCATCCCGAAACTGACCGAGCCGCGCGCGAAGCAGCTGCTGGCGGATGGCCGCACCCTGGACGACCTGGCCCACCTGAAGATCTTCAGCGTGTTCGGCCTGCCGTCGACGGTTGCTGAGTCGCTGGAAGAGTGGATGGCGGTGCCCGCCAATCGCGAGACCGTGCGGAAGCTCGCCGACCTGCGGCGCGAACTGCTGGCACAGTTGCCGGAACAGGCGCCGGCGGGCGAAGAAGGCCCGTTGGCCGGCAAGACCTTCGTGCTGACCGGGACCTTGCCGACCATGTCGCGCGACCAGGCCGGCGCCTTGATCGAGGCGGCCGGCGGCAAGGTGTCCGGTTCGGTGTCGAAGAAGACTTCCTACGTCGTGGCTGGCGCCGAAGCGGGCAGCAAGCTGGAAAAGGCCGAGAGCCTGGGCGTGACCGTGCTGGACGAGGCAGGCCTGCTGGCGCTGCTGCCCAAATCAACCTGACGGAGGCAGAATGAGTGCAATCAAGAAGGCCGTATTCCCGGTGGCCGGCCTCGGCAGCCGCTTCCTGCCGGCCACCAAGGCGCAGCCGAAGGAAATGCTGCCGATCGTCGACAAGCCGCTGATCCAGTACGCGGTCGAGGAGGCGGTCGCCGCCGGCGTCACCGAGATGATCTTCATCACCGGCCGCAACAAGCGCGCCATCGAAGACCACTTCGACAAGGCCTACGAACTCGAGGCGGAGCTGGAGGCGCACGGCAAGGCAGAGCTGCTGAAGCTGGTGCGCGGCGTGATCCCGAAGAACGTCAACTGCATCTACATCCGCCAGTCCGAGCCGCTGGGCCTGGGCCACGCGGTGCTGTGCGCGCAGCCGGTGGTCGGCAACGAAGCCTTCGCGGTGCTGCTGGCCGACGACTTCATGGACAGCGCGCCCGGCCACAAGCCGGTGCTGGCCCAGATGACCGAGCTCTACGACTACGAGAGATGCAGCGTGCTCGCGGTGCAGGACGTGCCGCGCGCGAACACCCGCCAGTACGGCATCGTCAGCGCCAGCGCCTACCGTCCGGACCTGGAACTGGTGTCGGGCATCGTCGAGAAGCCGCTGCCGGACGAGGCGCCGTCGACCCTGGCGGTGGTCGGCCGCTACGTGCTGTCCGGTTCGATCTTCGATCACCTCGCCAGGATCGGCGCCGGCGCCGGCGGCGAGATCCAGCTCACCGACGGCATCGCCTCGCTGATGGCCGACGAGCGCGTGCTGGCCTACCGCTACGCCGGCCAGCGCTATGATTGCGGTTCCAAGCTCGGTTACCTGAAGGCGACCGCGGCGATGGGGCTGAAGCATCCGGAAACGGCGGCCGGTTTCGCCGAGTTCCTGAAGGAGCTGAAATGATCCGCGAGATTCTGAAGATGGGCGATCCGCGCCTGCTGCGCCTTGCCGAGCCGGTAAAGGAATTCGATACGCCCGAGCTGCACGCGCTGGTTGCCGACATGTTCGAGACCATGCACGCGGTCGACGGCGCCGGCCTGGCCGCGCCGCAGATCGGCGTCAACCTGCAGCTGGTGATCTTCGGCTTCGGCCGGAACCAGCGCTATCCGGACGCCCCCGCGGTGCCGGAGACGGTGCTGATCAATCCGGTCCTGACCCCGTTGTCCAGCGAGATGGAAGAGGGCTTCGAAGGCTGCCTGTCGGTGCCGGGCCTGCGCGGCAGCGTGCCCCGTCATACGCGTTTGCACTATGAGGGCTTCGATCAATATGGAAAACATATCAGTCGCGACGTCGACGGTTTCCATGCGCGCGTGGTGCAGCACGAGGTCGACCACCTGCTGGGCATCCTCTACCCGATGCGCATCAAGGACTTTTCCCGCTTCGGCTTCACCGAAGTGATGTTCCCCCATCTCGATCCGAAAGCAGACGATTGAACACGTTTTTCCCCAAGACCGCGGCAGCCTGCCTGGCGCTGGCTGCGCTGGCGCTGGCGCCGCTTGCCCATGCCGACGAGCTGTTCACGAAGATCGACGCCGCGCCGAAGAGCGAGCTCTGGATCGACAGCGGTTTCGCCACCTGGCACTTCAACCGCGACAAGGACCTGAACGGCGCCAACTGGGGCCTCGGCGGCGAATACCGCTTCTCGGGCACGATGGCGGCCGCCTTCGGCCGCTTCTACAACAGCGACCGCGAGTACTCGAACTATGCCGGCGTGATCTGGCAGCCCTACGCGATCGGCCCGGTGCGCCTCGGCGCGGCGATCGCCGCCTTCAACGGCTACCCGCACATGCGCGACGGCGGCTGGTTCCCGGCCGTGGTGCCGACCCTGACCTACGAATACCGGCGGGTCGGCGTCAACGTCGGCATCATCCCGAGCTACAAGGACAGGCTGTATGGCGGGATTTCCGTGCAGCTGAAGCTGAAGCTGTTCGAATAAGCCACCCCTGAACCGGAGCCGCCATGCGCCTCGACTGGACCCAGCCTCTCCCGCGCGAGCAGATCCGTCCATTCCTGGCGAAGTCCGACCTGGCGGGCTGGCGCATGCTGGCCTTCAACTGGGGCCTGGTCGCGGCCTGCTTCGGGCTCGTGATGTGGCGGGCCAATCCCTTGATCGTGGCCATCGCGCTGGTCGTCCTGGGCGGCCGCCAGCTCGGCCTCGGCATCCTGATGCACGAGACCGCGCACCGTTCGCTGTTCAGGACCGCGGCGCTCAATGAGTGGGTCGGCCAGTGGCTGTGTGCGGCGCCGATGTTCGTCGAACTCGGCATCTACCGCCGCTACCATTTCACTCATCACCAGCAGGCCGGTACCGATGCCGACCCCGACCTGCCGAATTACGAAAACTACCCGGTCAGCCGCGCCTCGCTGCGCCGCAAGCTGCTGCGCGACCTGAGCGGCCGCTCCGGTCTGCGCGCGTTCGCCGCCCTGGTGATGCTGTATGCGAGCGCCGACCAGCGCAGCGGCTACAGCTACCGTGCCGGCGGCCAGGAAAAGCGCGTGCCGAGCGCGCGTACGCTGCTGCGCAACAGCTGGCGTTGCGCGCTGGCGAATGCGTTCATGCTCGCCGCCTGCGCCGCGGCCGGGCAGGCGTGGACGTATCTGCTGTGGCCAGCCGCGTGGCTGACGACCTACATGCTGTACAGCCGCATCCGCAACGCCGCCGAGCACGGCGCGCTGCCGGGCACGCGCGAGCCCGACATCTGGCGCAATACGCGCACCGTGCTGGCCTCGTGGTGGGAGCGGCTGACGGTGGCGCCGAACTATGTCAACTACCACTTCGAACACCATCTGGTGCCGGCGGTGCCGGCCTGGCAGCTGCCGCGCTTCCATCGCTGGCTGCGCGAGCATGGGGCCTATGAGGCCGGCGCGCCGCTCGAACGCGGCTATGCGCAGGTGCTCAGGCGCATGACCGGCCGCGGCGGGGTCAGTCCTGGTGCGGATACGGCGACTTCCCGCCCTCCGCAATGAAGGCGTCGATGCGCGCCTCCAGCACCGGCAGCGGCACGGAGCCGAGCTGCAGCACGGTGTCGTGGAAGGCGCGGATATCGAACTTCGGCCCCAGGGCCGCCTCCGCTTTTTTACGCGCATTCATGATCGCCATCTCGCCCAGGTAGTAGGAGAGAGCCTGGCCCGGCCAGGAGATGTAGCGGTCGACCTCCGTCTCGATCTCGTGATCGGACAGCGCCGTGTTGTCGTGCATATAGGCCTGCGCCTGTTCGCGGGTCCAGCCCTGGGCGTGGATGCCGGTGTCGACCACCAGGCGCGCGGCACGCCAGGCCTGGTAGCTCAGCATGCCGAACATTTCGTAGGGCGTCTCGTAGATGCCCATCTCGGTGCCGAGGCGTTCCGAATACAGGGCCCAGCCCTCGCCGTAGGCCGAAATATAGGCTTTGCGGAACGGCGGCACGCCTTGCTGTTCCATCGCCACCGGCATCTGGAAGGCGTGGCCGGGCGCCGATTCGTGCAGGGTCAGGGCCGGCAGGCTGTAGAGGGCGCGGGCCGGCAGGTTATAGGTGTTCACCAGGTAGACGCCGGGTCCGCCGCGCGCCGAGGTGTAGTAGGGCGCCTGGTCGGGCGGCACCGGCACGATGGCGAAGCGGCGACGCGGCAGGTAGCCGAAGTACTGCTCGGCCTTGCCGTCGAACTTCTTGGCGATCCAGGCCGCGCGCATCAGCAGTTCGTCGGGCGTCTTCGCATAGAACTGCGGATCGCTGCGCAGGAAGGCCAGGAAGGCCGGCAGGTCGCCCTTGAAGCCAGCCTGGTTCATGGTCTCCTGCATCTCGGCGCGGATCTTCGCCATCTCGGCCAGGCCGATCCGGTGGATCTCGTCGGCGCTCAGCGACGTGGTGGTGTACTCGACGATCTTCGACTGGTAGTAGGCGCGGCCGTCCGGCAGGCTGCCGGCGGCCAGGGCGACGCGCGCCTTCGGGATGTACTCGCTGCGCACATAGGCCAGCACTTCCGCATGGGCCGGTTGCACGGCATCGCGGATCGCGGCCGCGCCTTCCGCGCGCAGGCGCTCCTGTTCGGCCGCCGGGATCGCCGAAGGCATGTTGCGGAAGGGCGTGTAGAAGATGGTGTCCTGCGGGCTCTTCGCCTCGGCCACCGAGGCCAGCGGCGCATCGCGTCCGGCCAGGGTCACGCGCGGCGGCGTGAAGCCGCGCGCCAGGCCGGCGCGCATGTTCGCCAGCTGCTCGCGGAAGTAGCGCGGCATGTCGCGCAGCTGGGCGATGTAGTCGCGGTACTCCTGCGCCGACTTGAAGGAACGCCGCGCGGCATAGGTGATGTCGGTCCAGAAGGCGCTGTCGGCATTCACCGGCTGCTCGTATTCGCGGAAGCGCTGGGCTTCGTACAAGGCCTGGATCTGGGCGCGGTAGACGGCGTAGTTGATGCGCTCGGGCCTGGACAGCGAGCCGGGGTCGATGCCGTCGAGGCGCTTCAGCACGCCCTCCCAGTAGCGGCGCCGTTGTTCCTGGGTGGCGGCGTCGACGTGGGGCAGTTCCGGGCGCCGGCCCTTGGGCAGGTCCTCGTCGTCGGCCAGGCGCTGGTCGATGCGCCATTGCCATTCCTGCCGGTAGATGGCCTGGAAGCGGGCGTCGGCCTGGGTGGCCGAAGCGATGCCGGAAAGCCCGAGCAGCAGGGCAAGCAGGGCCGGGCGGGAGCAGCGCATGGTCGACTTCATCATCAGCGCTTCACCTTGCCCCAGGCCTCGGCCGCGCGCCACACCGGCATCGCCGGCGCATTCGCCACCGCATAGCCCAGGTTCAGGGTGAACTGGGCCTGCTGCACCATGCCCGACAGGTCCCAGCTCGGGTCGTACTGGTCGCTGACCTGGTGATAATCCTTGGTAAAAGCGCGCATGCGGGCGCCGGACCCCGCCGGATCGTGGACGAAGGTAAAGCTGCCGTCGCCGGAGAACACGGCCGAGCCGACGTTGAAGGCGGGAACGCCGGCCCTGGCGAACATGAAGTGGTCGGCGCGGTAATAGGCGCCGCCCAGGTCCGGCACCGCCGGCGCCAGGCTCAGGCCCATGTCCTTCGCCACCTGGCGCGAGGTGTCGAGCAGGGAGCTGCGCTCGGCGCCGGGCACGCCGATGTCGCGGGTCGGACCGACGAAGTTCATGCTGTCGAGGTTCAGGTCGGCGGCGGTCCTGGCCAGCGGCCACAGCGGCGCGCGCGTATAGGCCAGGCTGCCCAGCAGGCCCTGCTCCTCGGCGCAGGGCCACAGGAAGATCTGGGTGCGGCGCGCCGGATGGGCCACCGCCGCCTGGGCCATCGCCAGCAGGGCGGCGGTGCCGGAGCCGTTGTCGATGGCGCCGTTCCAGATGTGGTCCGGCTGGCCGCCGTCCTGGCCACCTCGTTCGTCGATGCCGAGGTGGTCCCAGTGCGCCGAATAGATCACCGCTTCCTCGCGCAGCTTGGGGTCGGTGCCGGGCACGATGCCGGCCACGTTGTACTCGGCCACCTGGCGTACCGCGCTCTTCACCTCGGCGTGGGCGCTGGCCTTCAGCTCGACCGGGCGGAAGCCCTTCACCTCGGCGCGGGCGCGCAGCTGGTCGAGGTCCTGGCCGGCCGCCGCGAACAGGCGGCGCGCCATGTCTTCGCTGATCCAGCCCTGCAGCGCGTTGCCGGGGCCGGCCAGGTGGAACTGCTCGTGCGAGAAGCTGTTGACCGGCACGCTCCACGGGTAGGAGGCGGACGCCGTCGTATGGATCAGCAGGACGCCGGCCGCGCCCTGGCGCAGCGCCTCCTCGAATTTATAGGTCCAGCGGCCGTACCAGCTCAGCGATTTGCCGGCAAAGCGCTGTGGCTCGGCGGTGGTCGGCTGCGGGTCGTTCACCATCGCCACCAGCAGCTTGCCCTTCACGTCGGCGCCCTGGAAATCGTTCCAGTGTTCCTCGGGCGCATCGATGCCGTAGCCGACGAAGACCATCGGCGCGTCCAGCCGGGTCTCGGCCTGGCCGCTCGCGTTGGCGTACACGGCATCCTGGCCGAAGGCCGCCTCGATGGTCTTGCCGCCGGCCTCGAAACGCAGGCTGCTGCCGGGCCGGGTCTTCTGGCCGACCAGCTCGACCCTCTGGCGATAGCCCTTGCCGGCGGCCGGTTTCAGGCCGATCGCGGCGGCCTGGGTTTCCAGGTAGCGCACCGTCAGCTCGCCGCCGCGCTGGCCTGTGCCGCGGCCTTCGAGCAGGTCGTCGGCGAGGAAGGACAGGTGGGCGCGCAGCGGCGCTTCCAGCACGGCGGGTGCGGTGGCGGCGGGAGCGGCGGCGTGGATGGCGGGCAGGGCGGTAATCAGGATGGCGCCCAGCAGGGCGGCGCGGAATCGGCGGTCTGGCATGGCTACGGCTTGTTGTCGTGTTTGTATGAAGCGAGGATATTAGCAGTCCAGGCCGCCTGGCGGCATTAAATCGGCCAGGAAAATATTGTCACGATTTTACAATTCGTGGCCCGGGGATCCCGTTATAATGTTCGCCACATGCCTTGGCCGCCTCGGCGGTGCCGCACCAAGATAACTCCAGTTGACCTGCATGGAAAGAGACGACAACAAGCGGCGACAATCCAGCGATGACGGGACGGCGCAGCCAAAGGCGAGCGCTACCGTGGACAGGCTGCGCCCGTGGCGCCGCATCAGTGGCCAGTTGGTCACCCTGATCGGCGAGAGCGGGTTTTGCGCATTGTTCGGCCGCGCCCTCCGCACGATGGCGGTCCGTTACGATTGGATGAGCGTGGATACCTCGCGCAAGACCATCGACGGACTGCTCCTTGCGTTGGAGCGCGACCTGGCAGGCGTCGAGCGTGCCGTGGCCGACATCGCGAACGCGGAGTTGCTGAACACATTCACCAGACAGCTGTCGTCGCTGATCGGCGAAGCGCTTACGGCCCGGCTCCTCGAGCAGGCCGGGGCCGCGGAGCAGGACGGACCGGAAGATGTACAGGAGCACAAGTAAATGACCGACAAAGTACGCCTGGGATTGCTGGCAACCGGGGTTCCGGGCCTCGATGTCCTCCTCGGCGGCGGCCTGACCGAATATTCCTTCACCCTGATTGCCGGCGCCCCCGGCAGCGGCAAGACCACGCTCGCCCACCAGATCATGTTCGCGCTGGCCGGTCCCGAACGGCGCGCCCTGTTCTTTACCGTGCTGGGCGAGCCGCCGCTGAAGATGCTGCGCTACCAGCAGCAGTTCGCCTTCTTCGACATGGCCAAGGTCGGGCCGGATATCCGCTACGTGAACCTGGCCGACGATTTGCGTGCAGGCCATTTCCACGGGGTATTGGAGCGCATCATGCGCGAGGTCGAGGATTTCGGCCCCGGGCTGGTGTTCGTCGACTCCTTCCGCTCTGTGATGCAGGCTGCGCGCAGCGGCAACGAGGGACTGTCCGACTTGCAGCAATTCATCCAGGAACTCGGTTCGCGGATGGCGACCTGGCAGGCCACCACTTTCCTGATCGGCGAGTACTCCCAGGCGGATGTCGAAGCCAATCCGATCATCACGGTGGCCGACGGCATGATGACCCTTTACCAGGCTGCCGACGACAATTCGATGTTGCGCAAGATCCGCATCAACAAGATGCGCGGCCAGGCGCACATGACGGGCTCGCATACCATGCGCATCACCGACGACGGCATCCGGGTCTATCCACGCGTGCTGCCGCCGCTGGCCGACGACCGCCTGCCGGGCGGCGCGATCGACCGCATCCCGTGCCGCATCCCGACCGGTACGCCCGGGCTGGACGAGTTGCTGCGTGGCGGCTTGCCGCAAGGCCATACGATGCTGGTGTCCGGGCCCACCGGCATCGGCAAGACCATCCTCGGCACCCGCTTCCTGCAGGCCGGCGCCGACCTCGGCGAGAAGGGTGTCGCCCTGTATTTCGAAAAGGGCACCGCGCGCCTGCGCAACGCCGAGCTGGCCGAGCTGTCGCAGAGCGGCCGGGTCGAGGTGGTCGAGAGCCGTTCGCTGTCGCTCAGCGTCGAGGAACTGCTGGACGGCCTGATGAACGCGATCGAGCGCACCGGCGCTACCAGGGTCGTCATCGATTCGCTGTCCGAAATCGAGCTCTACCTGGCGCCGGAAGTGCGCGCCGACCTGCGCCTCGCGGTGTTCCGCACCCTGACCGCCCTGGCCAAGCGCGGCGTGACGGCCTTGGTGACGGTCGGCATGGAAGACGACTACATGGGCCTGCGTTTCAGCCCGAGCGCCTTGTCTTTCCTGACCGATGCGGTAGTGGCCATGCGCTTCGCCGAGATCGAAGGCGAGCTGCGCAAGGTCATGACGGTGGTAAAGGTGCGCGGCTGCGATCACAGTAACGACCTGCGGGAGTACAAGATCACGGACGCCGGCATCGAGGTCGACGCCAAGCCGAGCGAATACGACGGGCTGCTGACGGGACATCCGACGCTAAGGCGCTGACGGGAAGGGCATGGACGAGGACGCAATGGAACCGCAAGACGACGACATCACGGCCTCGCAACAGCGCGCGAGCACGCTCGAGACACCGCGCGCGGCCCTGCCGGAAGAATACCTGCTGCGCCGCATCCGCGTCCTCGAAGACGAGGTCGAGACCCTGCGCGCCGCCGCCGCCGAACGGCGCCGCCTCGAATCCACCCTGGAGCAGCTGCGCGACGCCAACGAGCACCTGGTGCTGGCGGCGGTGCAGGCCCAGCACCTGCAGGAAGACGCGGAAGCCGCCAACCGGCGCCAGAACGAATTCCTGGCGATGCTGGCGCACGAGCTGCGCAACCCGCTGTCGCCGATCGGCATGGCGGCCTCGCTGCTGGAACGTGCCCCGGATGCCTCGCCCCAGCTGCACAAGCTGTCGCGCGTGATCGCGCGCCAGGTCGACCATATGGCCAAGCTGCTCGACGACCTGCTCGACGCCGCCCGCATCAGCAGCGGCAAGATCACCTTGAGCACCCAGCCGCTGGTGCTGGCCGACGTGCTGCAGCAGGCGGTCGAGACCATGCAGCCCTGCATCCAGGAACGCCGCCAGAGCCTGCAGCTCGAACTGCCGCCGGAAAACGTGGTGGTCGAGGGCGACCAGGTGCGCCTGACCCAGGTCTTCACCAACCTGCTGGCGAATGCCTCCAAGTACACCGGCGACGGCGGCAGGCTGCACGTGCGGACCCGCGCCGGCGCCGACGAGGTGTCGGTGGCGATCGAGGACAACGGCAACGGCATCGCGCCCGAAATCATTCCCTATATCTTCGACCTGTTCACCCAGGGGCCGCGCTCGCTGGCGCGCTCCGAGGGCGGCCTCGGTATCGGCCTGAACGTGGTGCGCAATCTCGTGTCCATGCATGCCGGCACGGTGGCGGCGGAGAGCGGCGGCGCGGGCCAGGGCAGCTGCTTTACGGTGCGCCTGCCGCGTTCCGGCAGTCACAGCATCGACCGCGGCCCGTCACAGGTGGCCGTCACCGGCGGACGCAAGCGGGTGCTGGTGGTGGAAGACAATCCGGATACCTGCGCCACCCTGGCCGCCTGCCTGCGCGAAGAGGGGCACGAGGTGGTGACCGCGCTGGATGGGCGCAGCGGCCTGGCGGCGGCGCTCGAGCGGCCTTACGACGTGATCGTGTGCGACATCGGCCTGCCGGGCCTGGACGGACTGGGCCTGATCCGCGCGGTGCGCGCGGCGATGGGCAAGGGAGAGCAGGGCACGCGGCCGTTGGCGATCGCGCTGACGGGCTACGGCCAGCCCGAGGACGAGGCGCGCGGCCGCGAGGCCGGCTTCGACCACTACCTGGTCAAGCCGGTCGGGCTGGATGCGCTGCTACCGCTGATCGACGCCTCGCAGGCGCAGCACAGTTAATTCCTATTTGCGCAGCAAGCGGGCGAGGCGCTGCACGGCTTCCTCGATCCGCTCGTACTTGGTCGCGTACGAAAAGCGCACGTGGCGGCTCGGCGCCGCGAAGCCGAAGTCGTCGCCCGGCACGATCGCCACATGGGCTTCTTCCAGCACCGCCTTGCCGAAGGCCGTGCTGTCGCCGGCGTGGCGATGCGGCAGGTGCGAGATATCCGAGTACACGTAGAAGGCGCCGTCCGGCATCACCGGCACGGAAAAGCCCAGTTCGCGCAGGGCCGGCACCAGGAAGTCGCGGCGGCGCTGGAATTCCAGGCGGCGCGCTTCGAAAATCTCCAGCGCATCGTCGCGGAAGCAGGCCAGGGCGGCATGCTGGGCGATGGTGGGCGCGCAGATGAACAGGTTCTGGGCCAGTTTCTCGATCGCCGGGACCAGGACTTCCGGCACCACCAGCCAGCCCAGGCGCCAGCCGGTCATGCTGAAGTACTTCGAGAAGCTGTTCACGGTGATGACATTGTCGTCGAGCGCCAGCGCGCTGACCGCCTTGCCGTCGTAGGACAGGCCCTGGTAGATCTCGTCGACGATGGCGAAGCCGCCGCGCTGCCTGACGGCCGCCAGCAGCTCGCGCGCCTGCGGCACGGTCATCGAGGTGCCGGTCGGGTTCGAGGGCGAGGCCACCAGCACGCCGCGGGTGCGGTCGTGCCAATGCTCGGCCACGTGGGCCGCCGTGAGCTGGTAGCGTTCCGCGGCGCTCGAATACAGGAGGGTCGGCTTGCCGCCGAAGGCGCTGACGAAGTGGCGGTTGCAGGGATAGCAGGGATCCGGCATCAGGACTTCGTCGCCCTCGGCCACCAGGGCGGCGCAGGCCAGCAGCAGGCCGGCCGAAGCGCCGGCGGTGACCACGATGCGGCGCGGATCGATGTCCAGGCCGTAGGAGCGGGCATAGTGGCCGGAAATCGCCTCGCGCAGCGCGGGCAGGCCGAGCGATTCGGTGTACTGGGTGGCGCCGCCGCGGATCGCTTCCATGGCGGCCTGCGCCACCATGTCCGGCGCGGTGAAGTCGGGCTCGCCGACGCTCATGCTGATGACGTCGATGCCGGCGCGGCTCATGGCGGCGGCCTGCTTGACCATTTCCATGACGCGGAAGGGTTCGATGGCGTCGACGCGGGATGCGACCTGGAGAGCGCGGGTCGCGAGCGCGCTGGTGTTCTGGGTATCTGGCATCCGCTTATCTTACCTCAGGCCGGCGCCGGCTGCTCGGTGCGCAGCAGCCGGGCGCAGTCGGCGGCCGGCAGCGGCTTGCTGACGTAATAGCCCTGGATCTCGTCGCAGTCGTAGCGTTCCAGCTCGCGTAACTGTTCGATATTCTCGACGCCCTCGGCCACCACTTTCAGGTTCAGGCTGTGCGCCAACCGGATCACGGCCTTGGTGATGGCGGCGTCGTCGAGGTCGTCCGGCAGGTCGCGCACGAAGGTGCGGTCGATCTTCAGGGCGTCCAGCGGGAAGCGCTTCAGATAGGCCAGGCTCGAATAGCCGGTGCCGAAATCGTCCACCGACAGGCGCATGCCGAGCGCCTTGATGCGCGACAGGATCGCCACCGCCGCCTCCGGATTCGTCATCAGCATGGATTCGGTCAGCTCGAATTCCAGCAGGGTCGGGTCGATCCCGGCCGTGCCCACGATGCGCTCGACGACGGCGGCCAGGTCGGCCTGCTGCAGCTGGCGCGCCGACAGGTTGATCGCCACCGGCGGCGCGGGCAGGCCGGCCGCTTCCCAGCTGCGCAGCTGGCGGCAGACCTCGCCGATCACCCATTCGCCGGCCGGCAGGATCAGGCCGGTGTCCTCGAGGATGGAGATGAATTCGAGCGGCGGCACCAGGCCGCGCTGCGGATGGTTCCAGCGCAGCAGGGCCTCGAAGCCGCTGATGTTGCCGCTCGAGAGCTCCAGCTTGGGCTGGTAATGCAGCAGGAATTCGCCGCGTTCCAGCGCCTGCCGCAACTGGGATTCGAGCTGCAGGCGCTGGGCCGCGTTCTCGTGCTGGGCCGCCGAATAGAACTGCCAGGTGTTGCGGCCGCTGTTCTTGGCGCCGTACATGGCGGTGTCGGCGCTCTTGAGCAGCTGTTCGGCGCTGGCGCCGTCTTCCGGATAGGTGGCGATGCCGATGCTGGCCGAGACGAACAGCTGCTGGCCCTGCAGGTGGAAGGGCTGGGCCAGCGCCTCGACGACGCGGGTGGCGATCAGCGAGGCGTCTCCATTGTCACCGAGCCAGGGCAGCACGACCGCGAATTCGTCGCCGCCCAGGCGCGCCACCACATTGTCCTGGCGCGCGCAGGTTTCCAGGCGCGCCGCGGCCTGCACCAGCAACTGGTCGCCGACGCCGTGGCCGAGCATGTCGTTGACGTTCTTGAAGCGGTCGAGGTCGATGAACATCACGGCCGCGCGGTGGCCGTGGCGGCCGGCGCGGGCGATCGCGTCTTCCAGGCAGGCGCCCAGCTGGCGCCGGTTCGGCAGATTGGTCAGCGAGTCGTACTGTGCCAGGTAGGTGAGGCGCCGGCGCGCTTCCTGGCGCTCGACCCAGGTGGCGAGGATGTTGGCGATCCCGCGCAGGAACACGGCGTCGTCCTCGTCGAAGCGGCGCTGGCCGTCGCAGTAGGCGCCCAGCACGCCGTAGCGGCCGACGCCGGTGTCGAGGCCGGCGCGCAGGCCGTGCATCGCCGCCAGCGGCGCGAACCAGGGGCGCAGACCCGTCGCGGCCGGTTCCGCCAGCGGATCGCCGGCGCAGCCGAGCTGCAGTCCGGCCGCCTGCGCCAGCCGGCCGGCGCCGCTGCGCAAGCTCAGCTGGCGATTCGGGCCGATCTCGAACAGGGCGGCGCAGGGCATGCCGAGGCCATGCGCGGCGGCCTGCACGGCGTCGTCGAACAGGTCGTCGAGGTCGTTGGCGGCCAGGGCCTTGCGGCCGAGGTCCGCGATCAGGGTCTGGCGCTTGGCGTTCTCGACGATCGCGCGCTCGAATTCCTTGCGCTCGGTGATGTCGATGTCGATGCACAGGTAGCGCTCGATGCCGCCGTCCGCCTCGAAGATCGGGACGATGGTCCGGTACCATTGCAGGCGGCCGGCGCGGCCCTCGACCACGACCTCGCCGTTCCAGACCTGGGGCGAGGGGCTCCAGGGCGCGGCGCTGCCGGCCGGGCGGCCGAATGCGGACAGCTCGCGGCCGAGCGCCTCGGCGCGCGGGTAACCGCTGCTGCGCTCGAACAGTTCGTTGACGCCGACGATGCGGCCGGCCGGATCGACGTCGCACACGATGGCGGCCTGGTCGACCGCGTTCTTGTGCTGCATGAGCGAGTTCATCAGCGAATCGATGCGCTGGCCGTACTGCACGCGCAGGCTGGCGGCGCCGCGGTTGACGGCGCGGATCGCTTCCTGGATCTCGGTCGGGGCGTCGGCCTGGAGGTCGGCTTCGGCGGTGACGCGGCCGGCGGCGACGTCGTCCTCGAAGGAGCGCAGGCGGCCGAGGTTGGACAGCCAGCGCTTCAGCAGGGTCCGCAACAGCGCCACCCCGAGCACGAAGGCGACCAGGGCGAAGGTCGCGGTCTCGATCACCAGCGCCCATAGCTGGGAGGCGATCTTGTCGGCGTCGAATTCGAGGCGGATTACGCCGTAGTCGCGGCCGCCGACGCTGGCCACGCGGTTGACCTCGTACAGCTTGGAGGCGATCAGCTGCGTGAGCCAGCCTGGTGCCGGCACGCGTTCGAACTTCGGCGCCTGCACCCGCAGCGTGCCGCCGGCGACGTCGATGAAGGCGGCGCTCTTGAACGGCGACTGGAACAGCATCTTGCCGAGGGTGCGCTGGACGGTGTCGTAGTCGCCGATCACGGCGCTGTCCTCGATGTTCTGGGTCGCCACCTCGATCAGGGTCATGGCCGCGTCCTGGGTCTCGTCGATGTGCTGCAGGAACTGGTAGCGGTAGAACAGGGCCAGGCCGATGCCGAGGAAGAGCAGCATCGTCATGCTGAAGACGGCGAATACCCGCCCGGCCAGGGAACGCGGCAGCAGCATCGGAAAGAGACGTAGCACGGTCATGGCGCCGTTCCCGTGGTTAGCGCAGGCTGGCCGGCGCGTCGGCGTAGAAAGCCCGGTAGCCGGCGTAGTCGGCATCGGTGGCCGGGACGAAGGCGACCGGCTTGGGTGCGCGCACCAGCTCGGTTGCGGCGTCGAGGATCTTGCGGCCCTCCGGGTCGTCGCGCATGCCCAGGAAGGCCCTGGCGACGGCGCGCAGCTCGGCGGCGGGAACGCGCGGCGAGGCCATCAGCGCCAGTTCGTTGTAGGGAGGCGAGCTCCACAGTACGCGGAAGGCCTTGCCTTCACGCTTTGCATAGCCGTCGACCAGCTGGGAGTTGGCGCCGGTCGCCTTGACCTTGCCGGCGAACATCTGGCTGAAGGCGGCGTCGTGATTGCCGGTGAAGACGGGGGTGACGGCAATATTCTTGCGCAGCAGCTGGGCATAGGGAATCTTGTAGGCCACCAGGGCTTCGGGTCCCGGGAAGGCGATGGCGTTGCCGGCCAGCTGGCCGACATCCGTGACCGGCGAATCGGCCGGGACCACGATCACGCCGTGCACCGGCGGCGCGTCGCGGCGGCCGAACACGGTCCAGCCCATCTTTTCGCGATCCGGGCTGAACAGGTGGTTGGTGAAGGCGAAATCGACTTCGCGCGCCAGCACGTAGCTGGTGGTGTCGGCCGAGGTGCGGCCCAGCTTGAGGTTCAGGTGCACGCCGCTCTTGTTCGAGACGTAGCGGATGATGGGATTCCAGAAGCTGGCCGAGATCTGCAGGTTGTACTGGTTGACCGGCGAGAAGTTGTAGCTGTGCGGTTCGGCGGCCGCGGCGCGCGCGAACAGGAGACAGGCCAGCATCGACAGGCCGGTTTTGGGGAGCGTGTGCATGGTGTCGTGACGGGTGATGGGCGCGGCTGCGCCCGGTAGAGTCCCGCACTATATATTAGTTTTCTTGTTTGCAACAGATGGAGTCTGTTCGCCAACTTCCTTCTGATGCGCACACGCGACAGCCAGCTCAGCAGGGGCGCCGCAGCCGGCGTGCCCCGCGCAGTCCGATGGCGCCGATGCCGAGCGCCAGCATGGCCCAGCCGCCGGGTTCCGGCACCGGCGATACCAGGTCGAGACGCACCGCGTGGCAGTCGCTGAACACCCCGCCGCGGCAGGCGGTCGCCGCGATCTGCCCGGCGTCGTTGATGGCGTTGGCATCCGTGATCACCCAGCCGCCGTCCGGATCGATCAGCGTGTTCAGGTCGACCATGCCGCCCCGGCGGTCGTACAGGAAGGCATGCGAGCCGTGGGCCGAGGTCGTGTTCGGAATGCCGCCGACGGCCTGGCCGCGGTCGTTCAGGCCGTACACCGCGCTGTCGCCGTAGCCCAGCGGGACCAGCAGCTCGAAGCTGCCGTTGCGATACAACACCGCATGGGAGGGGAATTCCAGAAAGGTATCCATGCCTTCGGAGGCGGCGCCGCCGATCAGTCCCTTGTCATTGATCGCGTACGCATCGCTGCCGGCGCCGTCGGGCGGGGTGCCCAGCGCGCGCATGCTGCCGCCGGCGTAGCGGAAGCCTTGCCGGATGCCGTGGCGGCGCTGCCGACCACCTGGCCATGGTCGTTGATGGCGACGGCCATGCTGTTCTGGCCGCCAAAGGTGCCGATCTCGGTGAAGGCGCTGCTGGTGTACACGAAGCCGCGGGTATTGCCGCCACTGGTGAAGCGGCCGACCACGTCGCCCCTGTGGTTGATGTCGGCCGCCGCGCCGCGGCATCGCGGCCTGAGCGGTATCAGGGATATGCGCCGCGCATGAGTCCGCGGCCAGGAGGAGGGATACGATGGGGGCGCAGGACGCGCCCCCGGATGGTGCTCGCGCTTACTGGTGCGACTGGTGGCTGGCCGTCAGCTTGCGCATCAGCGGCAGGGCCAGCAGGGCGATCACGGTGCAGGCGACCGCGCCCATGCCCAGTTTGTTGAACAGGCTGGTATAGATCGGCAGGGTCTGGACCGGATCGGTCAGGTCCTTCGGCACGCTGGCCAGGTTGGCGACCACGCCGCCCAGGTATTGCGAGATACCGGTGGCAACGAAGTAGGCACCCATCATGAAGCCGCTCATGCGGGCCGGCACGTAGCGCGCCACCATTGCCAGGCCCAGGCCCGACACCAGCAGTTCGCCCAGCGAGTACAGGCCGTAGCCGGCGATCATGACCCACGACGAGGTCATGCCGTTCACCGCGAAGGCGCCGGCCACGCCGTAGGCGAAGAAGCCGGCGGCGACGGCGGCGAAGCCGAGCGCGAACTTGCCGGCGATCGACAGGTCCTTGCCGGTACGGCCGGCGGCCGAATACACCCAGGCGAGCACCGGGCTCAGCACCATGATCCAGATCGCGTTCAGGGCCTGGAACTGGGCCGGCGACCAGGTCCACAGGTGGGCGCCGAAGACGCTGAAGTCGAGGTCGACGTTACGCAGGGCGAACAGCGACAGCGAAGTCGACATCTGCTGGTAGAAGATGAAGAAGAACACGGTCTGCAGGGTCAGCACCAGGGCGGCGATCAGGCCGGCGCGCTCGCTCGGCTCGCTCTTGCGGATCAGGTGCACGAAGATGCCCAGCACGACGAAACCGGCCAGGTAGACGAAGGCGCGCGCCAGGCCCTGGTTTTCCAGGATCTCGGCCGAGCCGAACACCACCAGCACGGCGCCGCCCAGCACGGCGGCCAGCTTGCCGACCTGCAGGGGACGCTCGTCCGGCAGGCTGCCGACGTGGGCGATGGTGGCGCGCATCAGCGCCACGTTCAGCAGGCCGACCACCAGGCCGACGGCGCAGACCGCGAAGGCGGCGTGCCAGCCGAAGTTGTTGCCGTAGGTGGCGTTGACGTAATCCTTGATCCAGGGCGTGGCCAGCATCGAGACGGTCGAGCCGACGTTCACGGCCATGTAGTACAGGGTGAAGGCGGAGTCGATCTTCGAATCGTCGCCTTCATAGATCTTGCGCACCAGGTTGGCGGTGTTGGGTTTGAACAGGCCGTTGCCGACCACTACCACGCCGAGGGCGCAGAACAGGAAGCGGGTGCTCTCGGTCGGTACCGCCATCAGCGCGTAGCCGACGGTCAGGACCATGGCGCCGAGATACATCGAGCGCTTGGTGCCCAGCACCTTGTCGCCGATCCATCCGCCGATTGCGGGCGCCACGTAGATCAGGGCGGCGGCCGCGCTCCAGACCAGGTTGGCGCGGCTGTCCTCGAAGCCGAGGCGTTCGACCATGTAATAGACGATCAGCGCCTGCATGCCGTAGTAGCCGAAGCGCTCCCACAGCTCGATCAGAGCGACGGTGAGGAAGGAACGGGTTTGTGTGTAGGGTAGGGGTAGGGTTTCGGTTTTCATGGGTCTCCCGGATTCTCGGATGCCTGCCTTGTGGACAAGCAATCCCCGGATGCTACGCGACCCCGGCCCTTCGCGCAATGCCGGAAAACACCGCGTAAAGACTGTTGTGGCGGGCCCTGCGGCTTTTTTCGCTGTCGTGCGGCACGAAAAAACTTGCTGAATATAAAATGGAATGCTGCCGAGTCCGCCCCGACCAATTGAGGATCGAAACGACATCATGAGAGTGCGCACCCACCTGAGCCTGCTTGCCGCGGCGGTCTTCCTGCCCATGATCGTCGGCGCCGGCGTCGCCATCAAGCTGCTGCTGGATGCGGAGCGCCATGCGGTGCTGCGCGGCATGCAGGAACTGGCGCGGGCTTCCGTGCTGGCGATGGACCAGGAGCTGACGGCCGCGATCGCCGCCGGCCAGGCCCTGTCGACCTCGGCCCGCTTGCAGCAGGGCGATTTCGCATCCTTCTATACGCAGGCGCAGGCGGCCAACGCCGGCAGCGCCCGCCAGACCGCGGTGCTGCTCGAGGATGGCCGGCAACTCTTCAATACCGCAATCCCCTACGGCCAGCCGGCCGCGGCCCCGGCGCGCGGCGCCCTGCAACGGGTACGCGCCGTGTTCGAGCGCCGGCGCCCGACCGTGTCGAACCTGATCGTCGGCAGTGCCACCCACCGCTACATCATCTCGGTCGAGCTGCCGCTGGTGCTCGACGACGGCCGCCGGGTGCTGCTCGACCAGTGGTTCGGTATTTCCCACCTCAACAGCCTGCTGCCGCGCGACGTGCCGGCCGGCTGGCAGGTGGCGGTGTTCGACCGCGACGGTGCGACCCTGGCGCGCAACGGCGCCTGGTCGGCCGAGATCGCCTCGCGCGCCCGGCCCGACCTGCTGGCGGCGCTGAACGCCGGCGCGGTCCAGGCCGAGGCCGCCGATGCCGGCGGCGCGGCGCTCACGGTGGCGCTGGCCCGCTCCGCCCTGTCCGGCTGGACGGCGGCGATCGGCGTGCCGTCCAGCGAGCTGGCGGCCACCGCGGCGCGCGCGGTGTCGCTGATCGCCGCCACCCTGCTGTGCGCGGTGGTGCTGGCGCTGGCGGGGGCGATCCTGTTCGCGCGGCGCCTGCTGGCCGCCACCGAATACCTGGGTGCCGCCACCGAGGGCATGGCCGAAGGCTGGCTGCCGCCGCCGGCCGACTTGCGGATCACCGAACTGAACAGCCTGCAGCAGGTGCTGCACGCCGTCTCGCGCCGCCTGCAGAAGGCCGAGACCGGCCGCCGCAAGCACCTGGCCGAAGTGCAGGCGGCGCGCAGCGTGGCCGAGTCGCAGAACCGCGCCAAGGACGAATTCCTGGCCATGCTGGGCCACGAGCTGCGCAATCCGCTGGGCGCGATCAGCTCCGCCATCGCCCTGATCCAGATGGGGGCGAAGGGGCCGGCGGCGGAGCGCGCCCACCAGATCATCGGGCGCCAGAGCCGTCACCTGGCGCACCTGGTGGACGAGCTGCTCGACGCCAACCGCGTGTTGAGCGGCAAGGTGGTGCTGGCGCTGGCGCCGCTCGACCTGGCGGCCGCCGTGCGCGAAGCTGCGCTGACCCTGCAGACCCGGGGCGCCACCAGCGAGCATCACGTCGAGCTCGACCTCGAGCCGGTATGGGTGAACAGCGATCCGACCCGGCTGCAGCAGGTGATCGGCAACCTGGTCGAGAACGCCGCCAAGTACACCCAGGCCGGCGGCCACATCCGCGTCAGCACGCGCCGGCGCGAGGACATGGCGGAGCTGGTGGTGGCGGACGACGGCAAGGGCATCGAGGCCGAGTTGCTGCCGCGCGTGTGGGATGTGTTCGTGCAGGGCAAGGTGGCGAACCGCAGCAAGGGCGGGCTCGGGATCGGTCTGGCGGTGGTCAAGTCGCTGGTCGAGCAGCAGCGCGGCTCGGTGGCCGTGGTCAGCCGCGGCGCGCGGCAGGGCAGCACCTTCACGATCCGGCTGCCGCTGGCGCCGGAGGCGGTGGCCGCCGTCGAGGCGCCCGCGCCCGAGGCGCCGCCGCTGGACGGCCTGCGCGTGCTGGTGGTCGAGGACAACGAGGACCTGCGCGAGATGATGTGCGCGCTGCTGGCCTCGCGCGGCTGCGCGGTGGACAGCGCCGCCGACGGCCACGGCGCGATCGCCCTGGCCCGCAACGCGCTGCCGCAGATCGCCTTCGTCGACATCGACCTGCCGGACATCTCCGGCCACGAGGTCGCGCGGGCGCTGGCCGGGCAGGGCGGGATCCGGCTGGTGGCCGTCACCGGCTATGGCCAGCCCGACGACGTGCGGCGCGCGCTGGCGGCCGGCTTCGACCGCCACCTCAAGAAACCGGTGCGCCTGGAAGAACTCGAACGCGCGATCGGCGAGCTCGACGTGGTGCGCTGAATACACTCGGGCCGTAAAGAATGCGCCGTCTGCCGCAAACGCTTGCGGCAGCATTTCCTTCTCATTGGCAGCGCTACCATTTGTCCTGGACAAGCGCCTGGCGCAGGCGCGCGGTCGGCGTGTTTTCGCCGCCGGCGCCGATCGAGCTCATCTTTATGCAAGCAGGCTACTGCACGATTGAAATCCCATTGGAGATTATCGAGTTGTAAAGTATTCTTGGTTTCAAATGTGAGTTACCAGATACTCACAACAACTTCCTATCCTCATTTATGGCTGACTCCTCTCCAGGTTCTGCCGTTGGATACCGTGATGACGCCGTCATCGCGGGACTGCTTCATGAGCGCGGCGTGCACGTGCAGGGCCGCGACCCGGCCGCCGAGCGCAGTGCGCTGGCCTTGCTGGCCCAGTGCCTGGCCGACGAGCCCGAACAGTTGCTGCAGCGGGTGGCCGAGACGGCGCGCGCGCTGTGCGGCGCGAGCGCGGTGGTGATCGCCGTGCGCGAGCCCGGCAAGGATGGCGAGGAAATCTGCTGGTGTGCGGTGGCGGGAGGTATCGACGGCCAGGCGGGAAAGCGCTTTCCGCTGCACGCCTGCCCCTGCGGCGTCTGCGTGCAGGCGGACGGCGCGGTGCTGTTCGAACGGCCGGAACGGGAGTTCGAATCGGTCCGTGAAGCCGGCGTGAAGGTGGCGGAAGCCCTCGGCGTGCCGTGGCGCGTACGCGGCCGGCCGGCCGGCGCGCTGATGGCGATCCTGGCCGACGACGGCGAGAACTTCGACGCCCACGACCTCGAGCTGCTGCGCGAACTGGCCGGCTTCGCCGCCGCCGCGCACCGGACCGGCGGCGCCCTGCGCGGCAATCCGGACCCCGAACGGCTGGAGCGCGAGCTGGAGCAGCGCCTGCGGCCTGTCCTCGAAAGCAAGCAGACGCTGGAGCGGGAAGTCGAGGAAAGCCGCGCCGCCGAGCGCGCGCTGCGCGAACACAAGGCCCTGGTCGACGCCACCCTCAGCATCAGCACCGTCGGCGTCGCCTACTTCGACCTCGACGGCACCATCCACGAAGTGAACCAAGCCTACCAGCGCATGACCGGCTACAGCGGGGATGAGCTGCGCGACTTCGAGAACTGGAAGGCCTCGACCGCGCCCGAGTTCTGGGACCTGACCATGCGCTCGGGCTACGAGCTGCGCGACATCGGGGTCACGCGCCCCTATACCAAGCAGATGCTGCGCCGGGACGGCAGCCGCTGGTGGGGGCTGTACGCGCCGGCCAGGATATCCGGCGAGGGCGCGAATGCGCGCTGCGTCTGCTTCATCCTCGACGTCACCGAACTGAAGGAGGCCGAGGCGCGCCTGGCCGAGAGCGAGGAGCGCTTCCGCGCCCTGGTGGAAGGCTTCGGCCAGGCGGTCTGGGAGACCGATGCGGACGGCAATTTCGTGGCGCCTTCGCCCAGCTGGTGCGCGTACACCGGGCAGCGCGAGGCGGCCTCGATGGGCAAGGGCTGGCTCGACGCCGTGCATCCGGACGACCGCGACTACGTGCGGCGCGAATGGCTCGCCGCGCTGGCGATGCGGCGCGGGATCAACATGGAATTCCGCGTCCACGTGGCGATGGGCGGCTGGCGCTGGACCAATGTGCGGGCCGCGCCCCTGTTCGCGCCGGACGGCGGCCTGCGCAAGTGGTTCGGCATGAACATCGACATCGACGAGCGGCGCCGCACCCAGGCCGCGCTGGCCGAGAGCGAGCGCCGCTACCGCATGCTGTTCGAGGCGATGGACGAAGGCTTCCTGCTGGCCACCGTGCAGCACGACGAGAACGGCCGCGCGGTCGGGCTGGCGTATCTGGAAGCGAATCCGGCGGCGGTGCGCATGACCAGCATCCATTACGTCGGCCCCGGCCAGCTGAAGGTGAGGCCCGAGCACGAGCCGTGCTGGCTGGATGCCTGCGCCCAGGTCGCGCGCACCGGCGTCAGCGCGCGCTCGCAGTGCTTTGCCGAGGCGCTGTCGTGCTGGTTCGATTTCTACGTGTATCCGGTCGGCGGCGGCGAGGCGCCGCGGGTGGCGATCCTGTTCCACGACATCACGGTGCGCAAGCGTGCCGAGGACGCGCTGCGCGAGAGCGAGGCCCGGTTCCGTGCGCTGGCCGACGCCTCGCCGGCCCTGATCTACCAGTTCGATGCCGACGGCAGCCTGATGTACCTGAACCAGCGCGGCCCCGACGAGGGCGACCCGGCGGGCGAGGCCGACGGCTGGCGCGCCATCGTCCAGCCGGACGACATGGGCGCCTACCTGCAGGAAGTCTGCGAGGGCATCCGCCAGCGCGCCGCCTACACCCAGCGGGTCCGGGTGCCGGCGCGCGACGGCAGCTGGCGCTGGTTCGAGTCGCACGCCGCGCCCTGGTACACGGGCGACGGCCAGCATCGCGGCTATGTCGGCATCTCGCTCGACATCACCGGCGCCGTGCAGGCCGAGGAAGCGCTGAAGGAGGCCGACCGCCGCAAGGACGAATTCCTCGCGACCCTGGCCCACGAGCTGCGCAACCCGCTGGCGCCGATCAGCAATGCGGTCCAGCTGATGCGCCGGCCCGACGGACGGCGCCAGTCCGACCGCGTGGTCGAGATGGTCGGGCGCCAGGTGCGCCAGATCGTGACCCTGGTCGACGACCTGATGGAAGTCTCGCGCATCACCCGCGGCAAGATCGACCTGCGGCTGGAGCGGGTGCCGATCTCGGAGATCATCCATAGCGCGGTCGAGACCAGCCAGCTGGCGATCGAGCGCGCCGGCCACCAGCTGGCGGTGGCGCTGCCGGAGGAAGCGCTGGTGCTGCAGGCCGACCGCGTGCGCCTGACCCAGGTGTTCGCCAACCTGCTCAACAACGCCGCCAAGTACACCGATCCGGGCGGCCGCATCTGGGTCGAGGTCTGGCGCGAGGATGGGCAGGTGCTGACCTCGGTGCGCGATACCGGGATCGGCATCCCGTCCGAGTCGCTGGGGCGGGTGTTCGACATGTTCGCCCAGGCCCACCGTGCGGTCGGGCGCGGGCAGGGCGGTCTCGGGATCGGCCTGACCATGGTCCGCAGCCTGGTCGAGATGCACCACGGGACCGTCGAGGCGCACAGCGCCGGCAGCGGGGCGGGCAGCGAATTCCTGGTGCGCCTGCCGCTGGCGCCGGTGGACGAGGAGCGCGGCGAGCGCCCGGGCCTGGCCCTGGCGCGGCCGGACGCGCCGTTTGCCGGCCAGCGCCTCATGGTGGTGGACGACAACCGCGATGCCGCCGATACCCTGGGCCTGCTGCTGGAAGCCGACGGCGCCGACGTGCGCGTGGTCTACGACGGCCGCGCCGCGCTGGCGATGGCGGAAAGCTTCCTGCCGTCCAGCGTCCTGCTCGACATCGGCATGCCCGGCATGGACGGCTACGAGGTCGCGCGCCGCCTGCGCCAGGACGAGCGCTTCGCCAACATGCGCATCATCGCGCTGACCGGCTGGGGCCAGGATTCGGACCGCCGCCAGACCCGCAACCGCGGCTTCACCCATCATTTGACCAAGCCGGTCAGCCTGGAGGATCTCCACCGGATACTGACTTGACGCAAGATATCGGCAAATTCGCAATAATTTCCGGGCGTTTTCATTCACCCTGCATTTTTTATGCAATGTGAGTTATCTAACGTCAAAGCCCGATAGCGGCTGATAGACTGAAATCACGTCAACCCGTGTTGGGAGGCAGCGATGACGTGGATTTCAGAATTTGTCAGGTATCTATCCGTGCTGGGCGATCCCAGGCTGGAGCCGGGCACGGTCGAAGGACTGCCCCCGTTCGCGTTGCGCCAGACGGCCGATGCGCTGAAGGCTGCCGGCTGGACCACGACCTATGAATACAATGGCGATGACGCCTGGGTCGACTACGCCCGCATCGACATGCGCAAGGGCCGCTCCAAGCTCAGGATCCTGTGGGACCCCGACGGCGGCGGCAGCATCGACGGGCCGCAGACCGTGCTCGAAGGGCTGCGCCCGCTCGCTCCATGGATGGATGACGCCGGCGAGGGCCGGATCGATTATCAGAAGCGCTCGTCCGGTCCCAGGTAGCGCCACTGGCCCGGGGGCAGCTCGCCCAGCTTGACGCGGCCGATCCGCACCCGCTTCAGGCCGATCACCTTCAATCCGACCATGTCGCACATGCGGCGGATCTGGCGCTTGCGGCCTTCCTTCAGGGTAAAGCTGAGCTGGTCGTCGTTCTGCCAGCGCACCTTGGCCGGCAGCAGCGGCTTGCCGTCCATCCACAGGCCGTGGTTGAGCTTCTTGAGCTCGGTGTCCGGCAGCTTGCCCGGCCTGGTGTACTGGACCCGCACCAGGTATTCCTTCTCGATCGCCGTGTCCTCGCCGATCAGCTGGCGCGCGATGCGGCCGTCCTGGGTCAGCACCAGCAGGCCGACCGAGTCGATGTCGAGGCGGCCGGCCGGTACCAGGGAGCGCAGCTGGGTCGGATGGAACTGCTCGGGCGAGGGGTCGTCCTTCCAGCGGTTCTCCGGCTTGACCAGCACCACGGCCGGCTTGTAGCCATCTTCGGCCTGGCCGCTGACGTAACCGACCGGCTTGTTGATCAGGACCGTCACGCGCTTGCTCTGCTCCGCCGCGGCCTGGCGCTCCACCGTGATCTTCTGGTGCGGCAGCACCTTGCTGCCGAGCTCGCTGACGACCTTGCCGTCGACCCGCACCCAGCCTTTGGCGATCCAGTCATCGGCTTCGCGGCGGGAGGAGAGGCCCAGTTCGGACATGCGTTTGGAGAGGCGTACGGCTTCGGTCATAAGTGGTAAATGTTAAACCGTCATTCCCGCCTTCGCGGGAATGACGTCGGTTAGATTTTCAGTGCATCCAGCAATTCGGTTTCCAGCTGCACCTGCACCCGCTGGTTGTTCAGCGCCGCCCCATCGATCAGGAACACGTCCTCGACCCGCTCGCCCAGGGTCATGATCTTGGCGGTATGCAGGTTGATGCGGTAGCGCGCCAGTACGCTGGCGATCGCGTACAGCAGGCCGTTGCGGTCGTTGGCGGCGATCGACAGCAGCCAGAACTGGCCGCGCTCGTCCGGGCGCAGCTCCACGGTCGGGATGATCGGGAAGTTGCGCGACATGCGGGACAGGCGGGCGCGCAGCGGCGGGCTGAGCGCTTCCTGGCGGGTCAGCACCTCGCACAGCTCGTGCTCGATCAGGCTGATGATGTCGCGGTAATTGTTGGCGAAGTGTTCGTCCGTGATCAGGAAGGTGTCGAGCGCGTAGCCGTCCCGGGTCGTGTGGATCTTGGCGTCCAGGATCGAGAAGTTTTTGCGGTCGAAATAGCAGCAGATGCGCGCGAACAGGTCGGGCTGGTCCTTCACGTAGACCGTCACCTGCAGGCCTTCGCCGATCGGCGCCAGGCGCGATTTCACCACCGGCTTGTCGCGTCCCAGCTTGTCGACCAGGGCCCGGGTCTGCCAGGCGATGTCGGAGGCGTCGTGGCGCAGGAAGTAGGCGACGTCGAGCTGTTCCCAGAGTTTCTCGTGGGCGTGCGGACCGAGGCCGAACAGGCGCAGCGTGGCCAGGGCTTCCTGCTGGCGCGCGCGCAGTTCGCGGTCGGCCGACGGCGGCTCGCCGCCCAGCACCCGCAAGGTGATCTTGTACAGGTCTTCCAGCAGCTTGGCCTTCCAGGCGTTCCACACCTTCGGGCTGGTGCCGCGGATGTCGGCCACCGTCAGCAGGTAGAGGCCGGTCAGGTGGCGCTCGTCCTTCACCAGGCCGGCGAAGGCCGCGATCACGTCGGGGTCGGACAGGTCCTGCTTCTGCGCCACCTGCGACATGGTCAGGTGCTGTTCGACCAGGAATACCACCAGCTCGGTGTCTTCCGCGGAGATGCCGTGGTCGCGGCAGAACTCCAGCACGTCCTGCTTGCCGAGTTCGGAGTGGTCGCCGCCCCGGCCTTTCGCGATGTCGTGGAAGAGGGCGGCCACGTACAGCAGCCAGCGGTCGCGGAAATTCGCGATCAGCTGGCTGCAGAACGGGTATTCGTGGGCGTGTTCCGTCATCGTGAAGCGGCGCATGTTCCGCACCACCATCATGATGTGCTGGTCCACCGTGTAGACGTGGAACAGGTCGTGCTGCATCTGGCCGATGATGCGGCGGAAGTTCGGCAGGTAGCGGCCCAGCACGCCCATGTCGTTCATGCGGCGCAGCGCGTGCACCAGGCCGACCGGGGCCTGCAGGATGCGCAGGAACATCGCGCGATGCAGGGGATTGGCGCGGAAGGACTCGTCGATCAAGGTGCGCGCATGCCACAGCGCGCGCGTGGTGCGCGCCGTCATGCCCTTGATGTCGGGGCGCTCCGTCATCACCACGAAGATTTCCAGTACCGCCGACGGGGTAGCCTCGAAGGTATCGTCGGCGGCGATGTCGATGAAGCCGTTGACTTCGTTGAAGCGCGGATTGATCGGCATCGGGACCGAGGGTTGCGGGAACAGCTGGGCCTCGATGTTCTGCAGCAGGATGGTGTTCATCTGCGTCACCACCTTGGCGGCCCAGTAGTAGCGCTGCATCAGGTATTCGCTGGCGCGGCGCGCTTCCAGGCCCTGGCCGGTCGAGGTCAGGCCGAAGGTCTCGGCGATCTGGGTCTGGACGTCGAACACCAGGCGGTCTTCGCGGCGCCGGGTCTGCAGGTGCAGGCGCACGCGGATGTCCTTGAAGGCGTATTCCTTCTCCATCAGCTGGCGCGCCTCGGCGCGCGTGATCAGGCCGCGGATCGCCAGCTGGGTCCAGGAATTGCCGAGCCCCGCCGCCTTCGCCACCCACAGGATCACCTGCAGGTCGCGCAGGGCGCCCGGGCTCTCCTTGACGTTCGGCTCCAGGCTGTAGGGCGTGAACTCGTACTTGGCATGGCGCAGCCGCATCTCGGCGGTCTTGGCGTGGAAGAAGGCCTGCGGATCCATGGCCTCGGCATAGCGCCGCTGCAGCTCGGCGAACAGGGCCTGGCTGCCGCTGACCAGGCGCGCCTCGAGCAGGCTGGTTTGGACCGTGATGTCGGCCGCCGACTCGCTCATGCATTCGTCGACGGTGCGGATGGCGTGGCCGATCTCCAGGCCCAGGTCCCACAGCAGCTGGACGAACTGCTCCAGCCTGGCCTGGGTGAGGGCGTCGGGCGGATCGCCCAGCAGGATCAGGAGGTCGACGTCGGAGTGCGGGAACAGCTCGCCGCGGCCGTAGCCGCCGACCCCGACCAGTGCCGTCTCGGGCGGCAGCCCGGCCGCGCGCCAGGCGTCGCCCAGCACCCCGTCGACGCTGTGGCGCAGGCCGCGCAGCAGCTTCTCGGGTTTGCCGTTCGCGCGGAAGTCGGCAATGATGCGCTGGCGCTCGTCCTTCAGGCGCTGCCGCAGCTGCGTCTGGAGGCCGGCCTGCGGTTCGGTGGCGATGGTGCCGCTCATGGAGCGATTCAGGCCGGGACGGCGTCCTGGTTCAGCACGATCGCCGGCGGCGGCGGCGTGCCGCTCGACGTGGTCAGCACCTCGTAGCCGGTTTCCGTCACCAGGATCATGTGTTCCCACTGGGCCGACAGGCTGCGGTCCTTGGTCTTGATGGTCCAGCCGTCCGGCATTTCGCGGATGTCGCGCTTGCCGGCGTTGATCATCGGCTCGATCGTGAAGATCATGCCGGCCTTCAGCTCCTCGCCGGTGCCCGGGCGGCCGTAGTGCAGCACCTGGGGTTCTTCGTGGAAGACCTTGCCGATGCCGTGGCCGCAGAACTCGCGCACCACCGAGAAGCCGTTCTTCTCGGCGTGCTGCTGGATCACGTGGCCGATATCGCCCAGGTGGGCGCCAGGCTTGACCTTGCTGATGCCCAGCCACATGCATTCGTAGGTGATCTCGGACAGGCGGCGCGCCTGGATCGAGGGTTCGCCCAGCAGGAACATGCGGCTGTTATCGCCGTGGAAACCGTCCTTGGTGATCACGGTGACGTCGATGTTGACCGAATCGCCGGCCTTCAGGACCTTGTCGCCCGGGATGCCGTGGCAGATCACGTCGTTGACCGAGGTGCAGACGGCCTTGGGGAAGGGCGGGTAGCCCGGCGGCGCGTAGTTCAGCGGGGCCGGCACCGTGCCTTGCACCTGGACCATGTATTCGTGGCAGAGGCGATCGAGTTCGCCGGTGGTGACGCCCGGCTTGACGAAGGGCGTGATGTAGTCGAGCACTTCGGCGCCGAGGCGGCCGGCGATGCGCATGCCTTCGATCTCTTCCGGGGTCTTGATGGAGATAGACATAATAATTCAGTTCTGCAATGGGATATCCGTCCATTATATGTGATCGGGCGGCACGTATGAACTTGAAATCGGAGGCAAATCCGGCTAGAATCTCGGGTTGCTCGTGTTCGTATCGAGCAAGCTTGTAAAAAACGTCTTTTTTATTGAATCGCGAATGCGGCCGACAAGGGTGCCTGATACAGGTGTACCGGCCGTTATTCAAGACTTAACCCTGGAGAATCAAATGTCCGTTACTATGCGCGAAATGCTGGAAGCCGGTGTCCACTTCGGCCACCAGACCCGTTTCTGGAACCCGAAAATGGCACCGTTCATCTTCGGTCATCGCAACAAGATCCACATCATCAACCTGGAAAAAACCATGGCGATGTACCAGGATGCGATGAAAACCATCAAGCAGATCGCTGCCAACCGCGGCACCATCCTGCTGGTCGGCACCAAGCGCCAGGCCCGCGACATCATCGCTGCTGAAGCCCAGCGCGCCGGTGTGCCGTACGTCGACCAGCGCTGGCTGGGCGGCATGCTGACCAACTTCAAGACCATCAAGACCTCGATCAAGCGCCTGAAGGACATGGAAGCCATGATCGAATCGGGCGAAGTCGAGAAGATGTCGAAGAAAGAAGCGCTGATGTTCTCGCGCGAAATGGAAAAGCTGCAGAAGTCGATCGGCGGCATCAAGGACCTGGGCGGCGTGCCGGACGCGATCTTCGTGGTCGACGTCGGCTACCACAAGGGCGCCATCACCGAAGCCTCGAAGCTGGGCATCCCGGTCATCGGCGTGGTCGACACCAACCACTCGCCGGAAGGCGTTACCCACGTGATCCCGGGTAACGACGACTCGTCGAAGGCCATCACCCTGTACGCACGCGGCGTCGCCGATGCGATCCTGGAAGGCCGTGCCAACGCCACCAACGAAGTCGTTGAAGCGGCCAAGGCTGGCGACGACTTCGTCGAAGTTTCCGAGCAAGCATAATGCCGGCGGGCGTCAGCCCGCTGGAGTGAAAGAAGGGGCGCCGAGCCTGGATCGAGCGCCCTTTTTTGCAAGCAGATTCAGCAAGAACAAACCTATTTAGGAGAAATGACATGGCAGCGATTACTGCAGCGATGGTTGGCGAACTGCGCGCCAAGACCGATGCCCCGATGATGGAGTGCAAGAAGGCACTGAACGAAGCCGAAGGCGACATGGCACGTGCCGAAGAGATCCTGCGCGTCAAGCTGGGCGGCAAGGCCTCGAAAGCAGCTTCGCGCATCACCGCCGAAGGCGTGGTGACGGCTTACGTCGCCGGCAACATCGGCGCGCTGGTCGAAATCAACAGCGAAACCGACTTCGTCGCCAAGAACGAAGAGTTCATGGCCATGGCCAACCTGGCTGCCAAGCTGGTCGCCGAGAACAACCCGGCCGACGTCGCCGCCCTGGCCGCCCTGCCGGTCGACGGCAAGACCTTCGATGACGTGCGTACGGCACTGATCGGCAAAATCGGCGAGAATATGACCGTTCGCCGCTTCCAGCGCTTCGACACCACCGGCAAGCTGGCTTCCTACCTGCACGGCTCGCGCATCGGCGTGATCGTCGACTACGACGGCGCCGACGAGCAAGTGGGCAAGGACGTCGCCATGCACATCGCCGCGATGAAGCCGGTCGCCCTGTCGTCCGAGCAAGTGCCGGCCGAGCTGATCGAGAAAGAACGTTCGGTCGCCCAGCTGAAAGCCAAGGAAGACGCCGAAAAGGCCGTCGCCGAAGGCAAGCAGCCGCAATCGGAAGAGATCGTTGCCAAGCGCATCGACGGTTCCGTGCAGAAATATCTGAAGGAAGTGTCGCTGTTCAACCAGGCTTTCGTGAAGAACGACAAGCAGAGCATCGAGCAGATGCTGAAGGCGAACAACGCCACCGTCAAGGCATTCACCATGTACGTGGTGGGCGAAGGCATCGAGAAGAAGGTCGACGACTTCGCAGCAGAAGTTGCAGCCCAGATGGCCGCAGCGAAGCAGTAATCAGCAGTAAAAAAGAAGACGGGCCGAAAGGCCCGTTTTCATAGCAGTACCCCGAATTCGAATCATCTAACATCCAGGAGCCCCATTCATGACCAAACCAGCCTACCAACGAGTCCTCCTCAAACTGTCTGGCGAAGCGCTGATGGGCGACGACCAGTTCGGCATCAACCGCGCCACCATCGAGCGCATGGTGGCCGACGTGGCGGAGGTGCAGAAGCTGGGCGTGGAACTGGCGGTCGTGATTGGCGGCGGTAACATCTTCCGCGGCGTGGCCCCGGGCGCGCAGGGCATGGACCGCGCGACCGCCGACTACATGGGCATGCTGGCCACCGTCATGAATGCGCTGGCCCTGGCCGACGCCATGCGCCAGCAGGGTATCACCGCGCGCGTCATGTCGGCGATCGGCATCGAGCAGGTGGTCGAGCCCTACGTGCGTCCGAAGGCCCTGCAATACCTGGAAGAAGGCAAGGTGGTCGTGTTCGCCGCCGGCACCGGCAATCCCTTCTTCACCACCGATACCGCGGCCGCGCTGCGCGGCTCCGAAATCTCGGCCGAGATTGTTTTGAAGGCAACCAAGGTCGATGGCGTATATACTGCCGATCCGAAGAAGGATCCGCACGCGACTCGCTATGAGTCGATTTCCTTCGACGAAGCGATCGCCAAGCATCTGCAGGTGATGGACGCCACCGCGTTCGCCCTGTGCCGCGACCAGAAGCTGCCGATCAAGGTGTTCTCGATCGTCAAGCCGGGCGCGCTCAAGCGCGTGATCATGGGCGAAGACGAGGGTACACTGGTACACGTTTAACAATCCTTATTTAGCAAAACACAGGAGAGCAGTATGTCCGTCGCTGACGTGAAGAAAAACGCCCAGGACAAGATGGCCAAGTCCATCGACACCCTGAAGGCCGACCTGGCCAAGGTCCGCACCGGCCGCGCCCACACCGGCATCCTCGACCACGTGATGGTGGATTACTATGGTTCGCCCACCGCGCTGCCGATGGTTGCCAACCTGACCCTGATCGACGCCCGTACGATCGGTGTGACGCCGTACGAAAAGAAAATGCTCAGCACCATCGAGAAGGCGATCCGCGATTCCGATCTCGGCCTGAATCCGTCGACCTTCGGCGAAATGGTCCGCGTGCCGACCCCGGCCCTGACCGAAGAGCGCCGCAAGGAAATGGTCAAGCTGGCCAAGTCGGAAGCCGAAGACGCCAAGATCGCCGTGCGTAACGTGCGCCGCGACGCCAACGAACAGCTGAAGCGTCTCATCAAGGACAAGGCCATCTCGGAAGACGACGAGCGCCGCGCCCAGGACGAGATCCAGAAACTGACCGACAAGTCCGTCGTCGACATCGACAAGCTCGTTGCCGAAAAAGAGAAAGAAATCATGACGGTGTAAACTGCGGGGGCGGGGCGCCTTTGTGCCCGCAGCCGCAAACTGTCCGCCGGCCGGGTCCGCCCGTGCCGGCGCCTTGTTTTTACCGCCGATACCGGCCTGATTTATGATTTTCAAAAGTTCGACCACCGCAGTTCCCGACGCGCCGGCGGTACCGCGCCATATCGCCATCATCATGGACGGCAATGGCCGCTGGGCGACCAAGCGCCTGCTGCCGCGCGTGGCCGGTCACGTCAAGGGCGTGGACGCCGTGCGCAAGATCGTCGAGGCCTGCGTGGAGCGCGGCGTCGAGTACCTGACGCTGTTCGCTTTTTCCTCGGAAAACTGGCGCCGTCCGGCCGATGAGGTGTCCTACCTGATGGGCCTGTTCGTCACCGCGCTCGAGCGTGAAGTGGCGAAGATGCACGCCAATAACATCCGCCTGAAGGTGGTGGGCGACCTGTCGCGCTTCGATCCGAAGCTGCAGGACATGATCGCCAACGCCGAGCGCAAGACCGCCAACAATACCCGCCTGATCGTGACCGTGTGCGCCAACTACGGCGGACGCTGGGACATCATGCAGGCGACCGGCAAGATGGTGGCCGCCAATCCGGGCGTGACCGAATTCACCGAAGAGATGCTGGCGCCGCACCTGGCGATGGCCTATGCGCCGGAGCCGGACCTGTTCATCCGCACCGGCGGCGAAGAACGCATCTCGAACTTCCTGCTGTGGCAGCTGGCCTATTCGGAGCTGTACTTCACCGACGCCTTCTGGCCGGACTTCTCGCCGGCGTCGCTCGACACCGCCATCGCCTCCTACCAGAGCCGCGAACGCCGCTTCGGCCGCACCGGCGAGCAGGTAGCAACCAAGGCCGCACGCTGATGCTGAAAACCCGCGTCATTACCGCAATCGTCCTGCTGGCAGTCCTGCTGCCGGTCCTGTATTTCAACAATTTCACGGCATTTGCGGTGGTGGCCACGGTGTTTTTCGGCGCCGCCGTGTGGGAATGCGTACGCCTCTTCAATCCCGGCACCGGCAGCGCGCACATCATCGCCCTGGTCTGGACCGCGGTGTTCGCCGTCTCGGTGCTGACCGGCCACTTGAACGCCGCCTTCTGGGCCGCGCTCAGCCTGGCCCTGTGGATCGCCCGCTTCACGCCCTCGCTCAAGTTCGGCCTGCCGCCGCTGGGCAGCCCGTCCAACACGCTGCTGAGCCTGGTCTACGGCTTCGCGATCTTCGGCTGTTTCGTGGCCATCGTGGTGCTGTTCTCGTCCTCGCCGCTGTACCTGCTGTCGGTGATGGCGATCGTGTGGGTGGCCGACATCGGCGCCTATTTCTCCGGCAAGGCCTTCGGCAAGCGCAAGCTGGCGCCGTCGATCTCGCCGGGTAAATCCTGGGAAGGCGCGATCGGCGGCGGCATCGCCGTGCTGGTCCTGGCCTCGCTGTCCGTCGTCTACGGCGGGGCCGCCTTCGCAGACACCTTCGCCGCGCGCGTCCAGCGCGGCTACGGCTGGCCGGCCCTGCTGGCCATCCTGGTCCTGATGGTCGCCGCCAGCATCGTCGGCGACCTCTTCGAGTCCCAGCTCAAGCGCCGCGCCGGCATGAAGGACAGCAGCAAGCTGCTGCCCGGCCACGGCGGCGTCCTCGACCGGATCGATGCCCTGATCCCGGTCCTGCCGCTCGCAGCCCTCATCGGCTCGCGTCTCTGAGCGGCTCTGAAGGAGCACATCATGCAACGCGTTACCATCCTGGGCGCCACCGGCTCGATCGGCGTCTCGACCCTCGACGTGCTCGCGCGTCATCCCGAACACTACCAAGTCCACGCGCTCAGCGCCCACGGCCGCGTCGACGAACTGGCGGCCCAGTGCCGCCGGTTCCGCCCGGCGCGCGCGGTGGTCGGCTCGCCCGAAGCCGCGGCGCGCCTGAGCCAGCTGATCGCCGACCTGCCGACCGAGGTCTCGTGGGGCGAGCAGGCCCTGTGCGAGATCGCCTCCAGCAGCGCGACCGATACCGTGATGGCAGCCATCGTCGGCGCCGCCGGCCTGGCGCCGACCCTGGCCGCCGCCCGCGCCGGCAAGAAGGTCCTGCTGGCGAACAAGGAAGCGCTGGTGATGTCCGGCCAGCTGTTCATGGACGCCGTGCGCGAGCACAAGGCGACCCTGCTGCCGATCGACAGCGAACACAATGCCATCTTCCAGTCGCTTCCAAGCCACTATGCGCGCAAGCCGGATGCGGCCGGCGTGGCGAAGATCCTGCTGACCGCCTCCGGCGGCCCCTTCCTCAAGCGCGAGGTCGAGACCCTGGAGCAGGTGACGCCGGAAGAGGCCTGCAAGCATCCGAACTGGTCGATGGGCCGCAAGATCTCGGTCGACTCCGCCACCATGATGAACAAGGGGCTGGAAGTGATCGAGGCCCACTGGCTGTTCGGCGCCCCGGCCGACCTGATCGAGGTGGTGATCCATCCGCAGAGCGTGATCCACTCGATGGTGTCGTATGTGGACGGCTCGGTGCTGGCCCAGCTCGGCAACCCCGACATGCGCACCCCGATCGCCCACGCGCTGGCCTTCCCGGAGCGGATCGCTTCCGGCGTGGCGCAGCTCGACCTGACCAGCATGGCGGCGCTGGAATTCCATGCGCCCGACTTCCGCCGCTTCCCCTGCCTGGCGCTGGCCTTCGACGCCCTGCGCGCGGGCGGCACCGCGCCGGCACTCCTCAACGCGGCCAACGAAGTGGCGGTGCAGGCCTTCCTCGACCGTCGCATCGGCTTCCGCGACATCGACCGCGTGGTGAGTCGCGTGATGATTGAAGTGCCGCACGGCGCGGCATCGAGCATCGACGCGGTGCTGGCCCAGGACGCGCAGGCGCGCCTGGCCGCCGGCCGCATCGCCGAATCCCTGGCGCGGGCCTGACGCCATGTTCAGCCACATCCTGATCGGCTTCCTGCTTGGCCTCGGGCCGCTGATCATCGTCCACGAACTGGGCCACTACTGGGTTGCGCGCCTGTGCGGCGTGAAGGTGCGCCGCTTCTCGATCGGCATGGGCAGGGTGGTGTGGTCGCGCCGCTTCGGCGCCGACCAGACCGAATGGGCGCTGTCGGTGCTGCCGCTCGGCGGCTACGTCAAGCTGGTGGACAGCCGCGACCCCTCGACCGCCCCGCAGGACGCCAGCGAGGAGGCACGCGAATTCACGCGCCAGAACGTGTGGAAGCGCATGGCCATCATCGCCGCCGGTCCGGCCATCAATTTCGCCCTGGCGATCCTGCTGATGGCGGGCCTGTTCATGGTCGGCAAGGAAGAGCCGGGCACGCGCCTGCGCGCCATGCAGCCCGACACCCCGGTGTACGTGGCCGGCGTGCGCGGCGGCGATGCCGTCACCGAAGTGAACGGCAAGCCGGTCGCGGCCTGGAACGACCTGCGCTGGGAGATCCTGCGCGCCGCGATCGACAAGCATGACGCCGAACTGAGCCTGCGCGGCGCCGGCGGCAACAGCTACCGCGCCGTGATCCCCGCATCCACGCTGGCGCGCTTCGACCCGGACGGCAAGGTCGACGTCATGGAGCAGCTCGGCATGCAGATGTGGCGCCCGCGCCCGAGCGTCGAGAAGGTCATCCCGGGCGGGGCCGCCGAACGCGCCGGCCTGCGCCACGGCGACCTGCTCACCGCCATCGACGGCAAGCCGGTCAACGACGGCGTCGACGTCATTACCACCGTGCGCAAGGCGCCTGGCCGGACCCTGCAGCTGGACCTGCTGCGCGACGGCCAGCCGGTCCACCTGGCGATCACCCCGGACCGCGACCCGGCCAGGGGAGACGGCGTGATCAAGCTGCTGGTGGCGCAGATGCCGGAGATGGTGAAAGTGCAGGCCGGCCCGCTGCAGGCGGTCGCCAAGGGCGCCGGACGCGCCTGGGACGGCGCCGTCACCACCCTCAAGATGATCGGCAAGATGCTGACCGGCGAAGTCTCGCTGAAAAACGTGTCGGGTCCGATCACGATCGCCGGGGTGGCCGGACAGGCCGCCGACGCTGGCTTTGCGACGTATATCGAGATGCTGGCCTTCATCAGCCTGAGCCTGGGTGTAATGAATCTGTTACCAATTCCCGTTCTGGATGGCGGCCAATTGCTGTATTATTCGCTGGAAGTTTTGACCGGGCGCCCCCTGTCCGCGCGGATCGGAGAGATCGCGCAGCTCGCCGGGTTTGGCCTGATGCTCATGCTGATGGCGCTCGCCGTCTTCAACGACCTGGTGCGGCTGCTCTGATACCGGGCGCAGAATTCGAAGTTCGTCCAATGACTGACCCATTGATCTAACCAATGAAATTACACTCTGATCGTCCTGCCTTGCCCCGCTTCGCCATGCCTTCCCGTCGCAGCCTGATCGGCGCCGCCGTCCTGGCGCTTTGCGCCGGCCACGCTCAAGCCGTCGCTCCCTTCGTCGTGAAGGACATCCGGGTCGAAGGCATCCAGCGGACCGAGGCGGGCACGGTGTTCAGCTACCTGCCGGTACGCGTCGGCGAAACCTTCGACGACGACAAGGGCACCGCTGCGATCAAGGCGCTGTATGCCACCGGCTTCTTCAAGGACGTGCGCCTGGAAGAAGAGAACGGCGTGCTGGTCGTGCTGGTCGAGGAGCGTCCCGCCATTTCGAGCGTGGACTTCACCGGCACCAAGGAATTCGAGAAGGACATGCTGGTCAAGGCGCTGAAGGAAATCGGCGTCGGCGAAACCAAGATCTTCGACAAGGCATCGGTCGACCGCGCCGAGCAGGAACTCAAGCGCCAGTACCTGTCGCACGGCCTGTACGGCGTGAAGATCACCACCACGGTCACCCCGATCGAGCGCAACCGCGTGACGATCATGTTCAACGTCGACGAAGGCGACGCCGCCAAGATCAAGGGCATCAACATCGTCGGCAACAAGGCCTTCTCCGACAAGCAGCTGCGCGAACTGCTGCAGCTGAATACCTCGGGCTGGTTCACCTGGTATTCGAAGGCCGACCAGTATTCGAAGCAGAAGCTGACCGGCGACCTCGAGTCGATCAAGTCCTGGTACGCCAATCACGGCTACCTGGAAGCGACCGTCGAATCGACCCAGGTCGCGATCACCCCGGACAAGAAGGACATCTACCTGACCATCAACATCACCGAGGGCGAGAAGTACACCGTCACCGGCATCAAGATGGAAGGCGAGACCTTCGGCCGCGAGCAGGAACTCAAGCAGCTGATCCTGCTGCGTCCGGGCGCGACCTATTCGGGCGAGCTGCTCGAAGCCTCGAACAAGCGCATCTCCGACCGCCTGGCGAGCTTCGGCTACGCCTTCGCCAACGTGAACGCGAATCCGGAAATCGACCAGGCCAAGCACGAAGTCAAGTTCACCTTCATCGTCGATCCGGGCAAGCGCGCCTACGTGCGCCACATGACGATCTCGGGCAATACCATCACCCGCGACGAAGTCATCCGCCGCGAATTCCGCCAGTTCGAGAGCTCGTGGTACGACCCGAACCGCGTGAAGCTGTCGCGCGACCGCGTCGACCGCCTCGGCTACTTCAAGGACGTGACCGTCGAGACCCCGGAAAACCAGGGCACCACCGACCAGGTCGACGTCAACATCGCGGTCACCGAAAAACCGACCGGTAACTTCATGATCGGCGGCGCGTTCTCGCAGGCCGAGAAGTTCACCTTCACGGCATCGGTCACCCAGGCCAACTTCGCCGGCAGCGGTAACACGGTCGGCGTCGAACTGAACACCAGCAAGTACAACCGCACGATCTCGTTCGCGCAGACCAATCCGTACTTCACCGACGAAGGCGTGTCGCGCGCCTTCCAGCTCTACCTGCGCACCTCGCGTCCGCCGGCGCTCAACATCGGTTCCTACACCGTGCGCCAGATGGGCGGCAACCTGACCTTCGGCGTGCCGTTCTCCGAGACCGACACCGTCTACTTCGGCGCCGGCCTCGAACGCACCAAGCTGGAAACCGACGACAGCTCGCCGACGCTGTACAAGGAATTCGTGCGCCAGAACTCGAGCGACAAGACCACCAAGCTGACCGGCGTGGGCACCGCGACCACCGACGCGATCCCGTTCACCGTGGCCTGGGGCCGTGATTCGCGCGACAGCGCCATCACGCCGACCCGCGGCCGCTACCAGCGCGCCAACCTGGAGATCGACCTGGTCGGCGACGCCAAGTACTACCGCGCGATCTACGAACACCAGTGGTACCGTCCGCTGACCCGCTGGATGACGTTGGCCCTGAAGGGCGAGCTGGACATCGGCGGCGGCCTGCACGGTCACGCCTACCCGGTCTTCAAGAACTTCTACGGCGGCGGCATCGGTTCGGTGCGCGGCTACGAGAGCTCGTCGCTGGGCCTGGTCGACCCCTACACCCTGGACGCCCTGGGCGGCGCGCGCCGCGTGATCGGCAACGCCGAACTGCAGTTCCCGTTCCCGGGCAGCGGCACCGACCGCTCGCTGCGCTGGTTCACCTTCGCCGACACCGGCCAGGTCTACCAGGAAGGCCAGCGCATGCGCCTCGACCAGCTGCGCTACTCGGCGGGTATCGGCCTGTCGTGGATTTCCCCTGTCGGTCCGCTCAAGTTGAGTTATGCTAAGCCCTTGAACGCCAAGCCGGGCGACCGCCTGGAACGCTTCCAGTTCCAGATGGGTACCGGCTTCTGACAAGGATTGCGGAGCTCATGTTGGAGCTCATGTTGGAGATTATGTTGAATAAATCGATAGCCTCGTTGTCCAGAACTCTGGCGCTGGCCGCCGTGTGCGCGGGCGCGCTGCTGCATGTGAATGCGCAGGCGCAGGCGCAGGCGCCGACCGGCCGGATCGGCTTCATCTACACCGAAAGGCTGATGACGGAGTCGCGCCTGGCAAAGTCGGCGGACGAGAAGATCCAGGCCGAGTTCTCCAAGCGCCAGAAGCAGGTCGACGACATGGTCAAGCGCTTCAAGACGGCGCGCGAGAAGTTCGACGACGATGCGCCGAAGCTCAACGACATCGACCGCACCCGCCGCACCCGCGAGCTGCTGGACATGGAGAAGGACGTCCAGCGCATGCAGCGCGAGTTCAACGAGGACCTGCTGCAGCGTAAGAACGAGGAACGCGCCGCCATCGCGCAGCGCGCCTTCAAACTGATCGAACAGGTGGCCGAGCAGGAGCACCTGGACGTCGTGCTGCAGGAAGCCATCTGGTCCAGCCCGCGCATCGACATCACCGACAAGATCCTCAAGCTGCTCGACAAATAAACGGCAGCGCACAAGACCAACGCCGGCCGGACGGATGCGCCCGGCCGGCGTATCATATTTGAGTTTTTACTTTTTCACGGACGACCAGATGGGCACTCGACTGGGTGAATTGGTCGAACGCTTCGGCGGACAGCTGGTGGGAGACCCGAACCTCGAGRTTCAGGGCATCGCACCCCTCGACAGCGCCGACGCTTCGCACATCAGCTTTCTAAGCAATAGCAAACTGCGCGCACTGGCGGCGCAAAGCCGGGCGGCGGCACTGATCGTCGCCCCGCTGGACGACGCCACCGTCGCCGCCACCTACGAGGGCGCGCGCATCGTCACCACCAACCCCTACGCCTACTTTGCCCGCGCCGCGCAGTACTTCGCCGCGCTGGAAGAGACGCCGCCACAACCGGGCATCCACCCGACGGCCAGCGTGCACGAGAGCGCGCAGGTCGACCCGACGGCCCATATCGGCCCGCAGGTGACGGTGGAGGCGGGCGCCAGGATCGCGGCCGGCGCGGTGATCGACGCCGGCTGCTTCATCGGCCGCGAGGCGGAGATCGGCGAGGGCAGCCGCCTGTTCGCCAACGTGACCTTCCACGCGCGCTGCACGATCGGCAAGCGCGGCATCCTGCACTCCGGCGCGGTGATCGGCACCGACGGCTTCGGTTTCGCCAAGGAGAACGGCGTCTACATCAAGATCCCGCAGACCGGCCGCGTGATCCTGGGCGACGACGTCGACGTCGGCGCCAACACCACGATCGACCGCGGCGCCCTGGCCGACACCATCATCGAGGATGGGGTCAAGCTCGACAACCAGATCCAGATCGGCCACAACTGCCATATCGGCGCCAACACGGCCATGGCCGGCTGCGTGGGCGTGGCGGGCAGCGCCAGGATCGGCAAGAATTGCACCTTCGGCGGCGCCGCCATGGTGCTCGGCCACCTGGAAATCGTGGACAATGTCCATATTTCCTCGGGCAGCATGGTCTCGCGCTCGGTGCTGGAGCCGGGGCAGTACACCGGCTTCTACCCGCTGGCCAAGAATGCCGAGTGGGAGCGCAGCGCCGCCATCGTGCGCAACCTGTCCTCGATGCGCGAGAAGATCCGCACGCTGGAAAAGCAAATCAAAACCCTGACTGACAACGCAGAACAAAAATGACCGAATCGCTCACCACTTCCAAGACACTCGCATCCAAAACTCTTGGTATCACCCAGATCAAGGAATACCTGCCGCACCGCTATCCGCTGCTGTTGGTCGACCGCGTGGTCGATTACGAGCTGGGCAAGACCATCACCGCGATCAAGAACGTCACGGTGAACGAGGAGTTCTTCAACGGCCACTTCCCGCACCAGCCTGTGATGCCGGGCGTGCTGATGGTCGAGGCGCTGGCCCAGACCGCGGCGATCCTGTCCTTCATGACCATGGGCGTGAAGCCGGACGAAAACTCGGTGGTCTACTTCGTCGGCATCGACAACTGCCGCTTCAAGCGTCCGGTCGGCCCCGGCGACCAGCTCAGGATGGACGTCGAGATCCTGCGCAGCTCGCGCGGCATCTGGAAGTACAAGGCCCAGGCCAGCGTCGACGGCAAGGTCGCCGTCGAAGCGGAACTCATGTGCACCATCCGCGCCAACGAATCGGCGTCCGGTTCGGCTAACCCCCAAGCGGCAGCGGGGCAGTAATGAGCGGCCGGATTCACCCGACCGCGATCGTCGATCCGAAGGCCCAGCTGGACAGCTCGGTCGAGGTCGGCCCTTATTCGATCGTCGGCCCGCACGTGCGCATCGATGCCGGCACCGTGGTCGGCCCGCACGTGGTCATCGAAGGCCATACCACGATCGGCAAGGACAACAAGATCTTCCAGTTCGCCTCGCTGGGCGCGGCGCCGCAGGACAAGAAGTGGGCCGGCGAGCCGACCCGCCTCGAAGTCGGCGACCGCAACACCATCCGCGAATTCGTCACCTTCAACCTGGGCACCGCCCAGGATGCCGGCGTGACCCGCCTCGGCGACGACAACTGGATCTCGGCCTACGTCCACCTGGCGCACGACTGCCAGGTCGGCAGCAACACGATCTTCTCGAACAACGCCCAGCTGGCCGGCCACGTCCACGTGGGCGACTGGGCGATCCTGTCGGGCTACTGCGGCGTCCACCAGTTCTGCAAGATCGGCGCGCATGCCTTCATCGGCATGTACACCAGCCTGACGCAGGACGTGCCGCCGTACGTGCTGGTCTCGGGCAATCCGGCCGAGGCCCACGGCGTCAACATCGAAGGCCTGAAGCGCCGCGGTTTCACGCGCGAGCAGATCAACGCCATCCGCGCGGCCTACAAGACCATCTACCGCAGCGGCAAGACGCTGGAAGAAGCGAAGGCGCAGATGACGGAAGAGGCGGCCGAGGGCGGCGAGGGTGCAGTGCAGATCCAGGCCATGCTCGACTTCCTCGGCACCACGACCCGTGGCATCGTCCGCTGATTTGACCGCGCCCGTTCATCTGGCGCTGGTGGCGGGCGAGGTCTCCGGCGACATGCTGGCGGCCCGCCTGATGGCCGGCCTGAAGCCGCAGCTGCCCGAGGTCCGCTACTCGGGCATCGGCGGCCCGCGCATGCTGGAGCAGGGCCTCGTTTCCGACGTGCCGATGGACACGCTCACGGTACGCGGCCTGCTGCCGGTGCTGATGCGCTACCGCGAACTGAAGGGCATCCAGAACCGCCTGCGCGACCGCCTGATCGCGGAGCGGCCGGCCGCCTTCATCGGCGCCGACTACCCCGGCTTCAACCTGGGGCTGGAAGAGCAGCTTCGCGCCGCCGGCATCCCGACCCTGCACTTCGTCGGCCCGCAGATCTGGGCCTGGCGCGGAGGGCGGATCAAGAAGATCCAGCGCGCGGTCTCGCACATGCTGCTGATCTTCCCTTTCGAAGAAGAGATCTACCGCAAGGCCGGCGTGCCGGCGACCTATATCGGCCACCCGCTGGCCGAACAGATCCCGCTGCAGCCCGACGTGGCGGCGGCCAGGCGCCAGCTCGGCATCCCCGAGGACGCGAAGGTCGTGACCGTGATGCCGGGCAGCCGCATGGCCGAGATCAAGTACCTGACCGGCCCCTTCGCCGGCGCCGTGCAACTGCTGGCCGCGCGCGACAGCAGCATCCGTTTCATCGCGCCGATGGCGGGCGAGCGCCAGAAGGCGTATTTTATGGAGCTGATGGCGAAGGCCGGGCTGCAGGATGCGCCGATTGAACTGATCGACGGCCAGTCGCACGCGGCCATCGCCGCCGCGGATGCGGTGCTGGCGGCCTCCGGCACGGCGACCCTGGAAGTGGCGCTGTTCAAGAAGCCGATGGTGATCGCCTACAAGGTGGTGCAGGCCGAGTGGCTGCTGATCCGGAACATGGGCTACCTGCCGTGGATCGGGCTGCCGAACATCCTGGCGCGCGAGTTCGTGGTGCCGGAATTCCTGCAGCATGCGGCGGCGCCGCAGGCGCTGGCGGACGCGGTCTGGTTCCAGCTGACGGACGAAGCCAACCGCCGGCGCCTGCAGCAGCGCTTCCTGGACATGCACCACAGCCTGCTGCGCAACAGCGCCGAGGCCAGCGCCAAGGCGGTGCTCGAGGTCATAGGACAAGGATAATGAGCAAGAAGAAGTTCGATTTCTATCCGGGACTGCCCGCCAGGGGCCGTCCCTTCACCGTCGCCGACGTCGTCTGCGGCGTGGACGAGGCCGGACGCGGCCCGCTGGCCGGCCCGGTGTTCGCCGCCGCCGTCATCCTCGACCCCAGGCGGCCGATCGAGGGCCTGCGCGATTCCAAGAAGCTGACCGAGGCGCGCCGCGACGAGCTGGCGCCCATCATCCGCGAACAGGCGCTGGCCTGGGCCATCGCCGAGTGCTCGCACGTTGAGATCGACACCCTGAACATCCTGCAGGCGACCATGCTGGCGATGCGCCGCGCGGTCGAGCAACTGGGCACCGTGCCCACCATCGCCCTGATCGACGGCAACCGCTGCCCGCAGCTGCCGGAGGCAATCCGCGCCCACGCCGTGGTCGAGGGCGACGACAAGTGCCACGCCATCTCGGCCGCCTCGATCCTGGCCAAGACCGCGCGCGACGCCGCCCTGGTGGCCCTGCACGACGCCTATCCGCAGTACGCCTTCGACCAGCACAAGGGCTATTCGACCGCCCTGCACCTGGAGCGCCTGCGCCTGCACGGGCCATGCCCGGTGCACCGCCGCTCCTTCGCGCCGGTGCGCGCGCTGCTGCAGGCCGATCTACTGGCACATTGCGAGGTCGATCCGGCATGAAGACCGTCAGCTCGCGCGACAACCCCTTCTACAAGGACCTCAAGCAGCTCGCCACCAGCTCGCAGGCGCGCCGCAAGGCCGGCCGTTCGCTGCTGGATGGTGTCCACCTGTGCCAGGCCTGGCTCGACCTCAAGGGCATGCCGGCGCATTGCGTGGTGTCCGAGGATGCGCTGTCGAATCCGGAAGTGGCGGCCATCGTCGCCCGCGTCGAGGCCGAGCGCGGCTTCGTCACCGCGCTGCCGGACGCCCTGTTCGGCGCCATCAGCCAGGTCGAACACGGCGTCAACCTGGTGTTCGTGGTCGAGACCCCGGCGCCGCGGGTGCCCGACGTGCTGGACGAATCGGCGGTGCTGCTGGACGGCGTCCAGGATCCCGGCAACGTCGGCTCCATCCTGCGCAGCGCCGGCGCCGCCGGCATCAGGCAGGTATGGTGCAGTCCCGGCACCGCCTTCTGCTGGTCGCCCAAGGTGCTGCGCGCCGCGATGGGCGCCCACTTCGTGCTGGAGATCTTCGAGAACGTCGAGCTCGCGCCGGTGGTGCGCAAGGCGCAGGTGCCGGTGCTGGCGACCAGCGGCTATGCCGCCGACTGCCTGTACGACGTCGAGCTGGCCGGGCCGGTGGCCTGGATCCTCGGCCATGAGGGGCAGGGCGTGTCGCAGGAGCTGCTGGACCTCGCGAGCCGCCGCGTCGCCGTGCCGCACGCTGGCCAGGTGGAGTCGCTGAACGTGGCGGCCTGCGCGGCGGTGTGCTTTTTCGAGCAATTACGGCAAACCAGGCAACAGCCGCAGCGCCGGGCATAGACGGCACCGCCTGCTCCATGTACCCTTGTGGCTGGGCAAGCGGAGTCGAGATGGACACAATGCAGTCAGCTTTACAGAACCTACATTTCCTGGTGGCGGAAGCCGAACCGGTACAGCGCCGCGCGCTGATCGAGGCGCTCGGCCAGCTGGGCGCGAGCCGCGTCACCGACGTCCCCGACGGTCCCACCGCGCTGCGCACGCTGCAGGCCGGCTTCACGCCGAAAGTCGACGTCGCCGTCATCGACCTGGCCCTGGGCGGCATGGACGGCCTCGAACTGCTGCGCGCGATCGCCGCGCTGAAGTCGTCGGTTCGCCTGATCGTGGTCGGCGCCCAGCCGGCCAGCGTGCTGTTCTCGGTCGAGACCCTGGCCCAGGCCTACGGCGTCGAGCTGCTAGGCACCATCGCCAAGCCGGTCTCCAGCGCCAAGCTCAAGACCCTGCTGGACAATCTCCAGCCCGCGGCGCGGCCGCGCACGGTGGCGCAGTCGCCGGCGTTCAGCTTCGCCGAAGTCGGCGTCGGCCTGCAGCAGCGCCAGTTCGAACCCTTCTTCCAGCCCAAGATCGAACTGGCCACCGGCCAGGTCAAGGGCCTCGAGACTTTCGCGCGCTGGCGCCATCCCGAGCACGGCGTGCTGGGCCCGGGCGCCTTCATCGACGCGCTGGAACAGAACAACCGCATCGACTTCCTCGACTGGACCATGATCGAACTGTCGGTCGAACGCTGCCGCCAGTACCATGACCAGGGCATCCCGATCTCGATCTCGCTGAACCTGGCGCCCGAGACCCTGGCGCATCCGAATTTCATCCGCCAGGTTCAATCCTGCATGAAGCGCCACGGCGTGATGCCGGACTACCTCACCTTCGAGATGACGGAATCGTCGATCCTGAAATTCGACGTCGACTTCATCGAACGCCTGGTGCGCCTGCGCATGATGGGCTTCGGCCTGGCGATCGACGACTACGGCACCGGACGCTCGAACCTGCAGCTGCTGGCGCGGATCCCGTTCTCGGAACTGAAGATCGACCGCTCATTCGTCGACGGCGCATCGAAGAAGCGCCCGCTGGGCACCGTGCTGAAATCCTGCCTGGGCCTCGCGCACAGCCTCGACCGCATGTCGGTGGCGGTGGGCGTGGAGACGCGCCAGGACTGGGACTTCCTGCAGGGGCTGGGGTGCACGTATGCGCAGGGCTACCATATCGCCAATCCGATGGAGGCGGGTGCTTTCCCGGGTTGGCTCGAGGATTGGCGGCACTTTTTCTGATCCGCCGCCACGTGGGCTCGGTGAGCCCACCCTACGACAAGCACCGTATCGTAGGGTGGGCACCCCGTGCCCACGCTGTGCTGCCTAGTACTCGCGGCGATCCGGCTTGATCTCCTGGAGGATGGTCGTCGAGATCTCCTCGATCGACTTGGTCGTCGACGACAGCCACCGGATCCCCTCGCGCCGCATCAAGGTCTCGGCCTCGTTCACCTCGTAGCGGCAATTCTCCAGCGACGCATATTTGCTGCCGGCCCGCCGCTCGTTGCGGATCTCGGCCAGGCGTTCCGGCGTGATCGTCAGGCCGAACAGCTTGTGCTTGAACTGCGGCAGCGCCGAGGGCAGGCGGCCGCGTTCGAAGTCGTCCGGGATCAGCGGGTAGTTGGCGGCCTTGATCCCGTACTGCATCGCCAGGTACAGGCTGGTCGGGGTCTTGCCCGAGCGCGAGACGCCCACCAGGATCACGTCCGCGTCCGCCAGGTTCTTGTGCGACTGGCCGTCGTCGTGGGCCAGCGAGAAGTTGATCGCCTCGATGCGGCTCTTGTATTCCTCGCTGTCGACCACGTTGTGGATGCGGCCGATGGTGTGGGTCGACTTCACGCCCAGTTCCTGCTCCAGCGGCGCGACGAAGGTCTGGAACAGGTCCATGTGCATGCCCTGGGCGGCGCGGATCACGGCCGAGAGATCGTGCTTCACGAGGGTCGAGAACACGATCGGGCGCTGGTTGTCGGCCAGCGCGACCTCGTTGATGCGGCGCGCCGCCTCGTAGGCTTTTTCGATGGTATCGATGAAGGGCAGGCGGATCTGGCGGAAGCGCATTTCGAACTGGCTCAGCACCGCGTGGCCGAAGGTTTCGGCCGTGATGCCGGTGCCGTCGGACACGAAGAAGACGGTGCGCGCGCCGCTCGGAGTGGTGGGGGTGCTCAAAGAGGTCATGGTGCTTGTTTGCTAAGATGATGACAATGTTGCAGCCGGCGTACTGTGAATCAGGCCGGCGCGCGGTAAAATGCTCGGCAACGGTTTTTGGATTGTGCGGCACGGCGCGAAGAATAACAAGAAAACACCGCCGCCCGGCACAGCCAGCGAAAGATTTCCATCATCAAAAAAGGTGTTTCATCATGACTAACCTGTCTACTGCAGCATTGAAGACGCCCGACCCCGCGGCGTCGGGAGAAAGCGTCTACGTTGCTTCCTTCGAAAACCTGCGCATGACCGACGTCGAGTCGGTCGGCGGCAAGAACGCCTCGCTGGGCGAGATGATCAGCCAGCTGGCCGAAGCCGGCGTGCGCGTGCCGGGCGGTTTCGCCACCACGGCCGACGCCTTCCGCGACTTCCTGCGCCACAGCGCCGACGGCGGTCCTTCGCTGGGCCAGCGCATCGCGCAGCGCCTGGAAAGCCTCGACGTCGACGACGTGCGCGCCCTGGCCGCGGCCGGCGCCGAGATCCGCCAGTGGATCGTCGAGACCCCGTTCCAGCCGCGCCTGGAGCAGGAAATCCACGCCTTCTACGACCGCCTGGTTGCCGACTCGGATACCGAAGTCTCGTTCGCGGTGCGCTCCTCGGCCACCGCCGAAGACCTGCCGGACGCCTCCTTCGCCGGCCAGCAGGAGACCTTCCTGAACGTGGTCGGCATCGACAACGTGCTGGAAGCCATGAAGCACGTATTCGCCTCGCTGTACAACGACCGCGCCATCTCCTACCGCGTGCACAAGGGCTTCACCCACGCCGAGGTCGCGCTGTCGGCCGGCGTGCAGCGCATGGTCCGTTCCGACACCGGCGCGGCCGGCGTGATGTTTACCATCGACACCGAATCGGGCTTCAAGGACGTGGTCTTCATCACCTCCAGCTACGGCCTGGGCGAGACCGTGGTGCAGGGCGCCGTCAATCCGGACGAGTACTACGTGCACAAGCCGATGCTCGAGCAGGGCAAGAAGCCGGTCATCCGCCGCAACATCGGCTCGAAGCTGATCAAGATGGAGTTCACCAAGGAAGCCAAGGCGGGCCGTTCGGTGCAGACCGTCGACGTGCCGGTCGAGCTGCGCAACCGCTATTCGCTGAACGACGAGGAAGTCGTCGAGCTGGCCAAGTACGCCGTCATCATCGAGAAGCACTACGGCCGCCCGATGGACATCGAGTGGGGCAAGGACGGCCGCGACGGCAAGCTGTACATCCTGCAGGCGCGTCCGGAAACCGTGAAGTCGCAGCAGAAGGCCGGCGACGCCCAGCAGCGCTTCAAGCTGAAGGGCACCGGCACCGTGCTGGCCTCGGGCCGCGCGATCGGCCAGAAGATCGGCGCCGGTCCGGTCCGCGTCATCAGCGATCCGTCCGAGATGGAACGCGTGCAGCCGGGCGACGTGCTGGTGGCCGACATGACCGACCCGAACTGGGAACCGGTCATGAAGCGCGCCTCGGCGATCGTCACCAACCGCGGCGGCCGCACCTGCCACGCGGCGATCATCGCGCGCGAGCTGGGCGTGCCGGCGGTGGTCGGCTGCGGCGACGCCACCGAAACGCTGAAGGACGGGACCTTCGTCACCGTCTCCTGCGCCGAAGGCGACGAGGGCAAGATCTACGACGGCCTGCTGGAAACCGAGGTGTCGGAAGAAGTGCGCGGCGAACTGCCGCCGCTGAAGACCAAGATCATGCTCAACGTCGGCAACCCGCAGCTGGCCTTCGACTTCCAGTCGGTGCCGAACGGCGGCGTCGGCCTGGCCCGCCTCGAGTTCATCATCAACAACAACATCGGCGTGCACCCGAAGGCCATCCTCGAGTACCCGAACATCGACGCCGACCTGAAGAAGGCCGTCGAGTCGGTGGCCCGCGGCCACGCCTCGCCGAAGGCCTTCTACGTCGACAAGCTGGCCGAAGGCGTGGCGACCATCGCCGCCGCCTTCTGGCCGAAGCCCGTCATCGTGCGCCTGTCCGACTTCAAGTCGAACGAGTACAAGAAGCTGATCGGCGGCTCGCGCTACGAGCCGGACGAAGAGAACCCGATGCTGGGCTTCCGCGGCGCGGCGCGCTACCTGGCCGAAGACTTTGCCGAGTCCTTCGAGATGGAATGCATGGCCATGAAGCGCGTGCGCGAAGAAATGGGCCTGACCAACGTCGAGATCATGATCCCCTTCGTGCGTACCCTCGGCCAGGCCGAGAAGGTGGTCGAGCTGCTGGCCAAATACGGCCTCAAGCGCGGCGAGAACGGCCTGCGCCTGATCATGATGTGCGAAGTCCCGTCGAACGCCATCCTGGCCGAGCAGTTCCTGCAGTACTTCGACGGCTTCTCGATCGGCTCGAACGACCTGACCCAGCTCACCCTGGGCCTGGACCGCGACTCCGGCATGGAGCTGCTGGCCAAGGACTTCGACGAGCGCGACCCGGCCGTGAAAGCCATGCTCTCGCTGGCGATCAAGGCCTGCCGCGCCCAGGGCAAGTACATCGGCATCTGCGGCCAGGGTCCTTCGGACAACCCGGACTTCGCGGAATGGCTGGTGGAGCAGGGCATCGAGTCGATGTCGCTGAACCCTGACTCGGTGATCGATACCTGGAAGAAGCTGGCGGCGATGTAATACCTCGCCCGACCCACACCCACGACCCTCGCCGGCGCCCCGCCCGCGAGGGTTTTTTCATGTGCGCTCAGCATGAGCGCACTCTTGTGGGTGAAAGTCCCGCCGCAAGCTGACCACAGCGAGCGAAGCGAAGCACAACTGCGGAAGGGTGACCAACTGTGGGAAGGAAGTGTGGAGCGAAACTGCGAGCCGATGGACAAGAACCGGATACAAGGCGCTGCCAAGCAGGGCGAGCGGGCATGAAACCGCAAAGCTCTTGTGGTCAAGGCGAAGTGGCGTAAATCCGGCGGCTGTGCAGGGAAGGAGTGCGCTCTTACCTGAGGAGATCTCGCCTTGTGCCTGAAAGGGCGACGAAAAAAAAAAAATCGGAGCGAGAAGTCAGCAGAGGCCATAGTAGCCGCAGCCTTGGCGAAGGGCCGAACGAGAAGGAGCGTCAAACGCCTTGTCGATGAAACGTGTATTGCATCAGATGCCCGCGCCAGCGGGGCGGGTCGCGGAAAGGCGGGGTGAAGCCTCGTCCAAAGCGACCAGCGATGAAACACGTCCCACGCGACAAGAACCGGAAGACGCAGGGCGAGGCTTGCTCGCGCAAGCGCTCGCGAGAGAGAACATGCAGCGCGCCTGGAAGCGCGTGAAGGCGAACAAGGGAGCTGCGGGTGTCGATGGTTTGGATATTGTTCAGACCAAGGAACACCTGAAGCACGCCTGGCCCGAGATCAGGAGGCGCCTGATCGACGGCACGTACAGGCCGCAAGCTGTACGGCGGGTGGGCATCCCGAAACCGGATGGCAGCGAACGTGAGTTGGGGATACCCACCGTGACCGACCGTCTGATTCAGCAGGCACTGCTGCAAGTGCTGCAACCGCTGATCGATCCGACTTTTAGTGAACACAGCTATGGGTTCCGGCCCGGCCGACGAGCACGGGATGCCGTGCTCGCTGCACAGCAGTATGTGCAGGAAGGCCGCCGCATCGTGGTGGACGTGGACCTGTCGAAGTTCTTCGACCGCGTCAATCACGACATCTTGATCGACCGTTTGAGGAAACGCGTGAACGACGCTGGCGTGATCCGGCTGGTTCGTGCCTATCTGAACGCGGGCGTCATGGATGGCGGCGTGGTGGCCGAGAGGATGGAAGGAACGCCGCAAGGCGGGCCGCTGTCTCCATTGTTGGCCAACGTGCTTCTCGACGAAGTGGATCGTGTGCTTGAACGAAGGGGGCATCGCTTTGCCCGCTATGCCGACGACTGCAACGTGTACGTGCGCAGCCGGAAAGCTGGCGAGCGGGTGATGGCTCTGCTCCGACGCCACTACGACAAACTGCGTTTGAAGATCAATGAATCGAAAAGTGCGGTCGCCAGCGCGTTCGGCCGCAAATTTCTGGGCTATGCCTTTTGGGYAGCTCCGAAAGGCGAGGTGAAAYGCAAGGTGGCAAGTCAGGCGCTGGAAAACTTCAAACAGCGCATCCGGGAACTTACCCGGCGATCCGGTGGCCGCAGTACCGAACAGGTAGTCGAAGGTCTACGCCCGTATGTACTGGGATGGAAAGCCTACTTCGGATTGGCACAAACCCCTAAAGTCTGGCGCACGCTGGACGAATGGATGCGTCATCGGATGCGGGCAATCCGACTCAAACAATGGCGGCGCGGACCGACGATTTACCGTGAATTGCTGGCCATGAGGGCCCCGGCTGCTGTAGCCCGTCAAGTGGCGGCGAACAGCCGCAGATGGCAACGCAACAGCTGCTGTCTGCTCAACAGCATACTCACCATTGCCTACTTTGACCGCCTCGGCATGCCAAGGCTCTCATGACCTCAACTTCTCGAACCGCCCGGTGCGGACCCGCATGCCGGGTGGTGTGGGAGGGGATCCGTCAGTTAACCTGACGGCCCCTATCCCGATTCCGCCGATGAGCCCTCGGCGGGAAAAGTGCAAGGAAACGTTTCAAATCCGTTTTTAGCGAAGCCAGGAAGTATATTCCTCCCCCTCGTCGTTACTTGTGGAATGGTTCGCCCCCATCATGGCTTCTCATAGCGCACATCATTCAACCGGCGTGGCCGCCGGACTGATTGCCGCCGTCCTCGTCCATCACGCCGGCGCCGGCGGCCCCTGGGACGCGTGGAGCGTACTCGCCGCAATCGCGGGAACTGCCGGAGGGACCGCACCCGACTGGCTGGAAGTCGCGTGGTGGTCGAGGAAAAGGAAGCTGTGGATCGCCCATCGGACGTGGACGCACTGGGGAATGGGCTGGCTTGCCCTGTTGGGCGCTTCTTATCTTTTACTGGATACGATCGCCTGGGCGCCGCTGGCGTTCGGGTTTGCGGCCGGCGGGGTGATGCATCTGCTTGCCGACTGGCCGAACCCCATGGGAGTCCCCTGGATCATGGGGAGGCACTCGCTTAAATGGTGGAAAAGCGGCCGATGCGACATGATCGTCGTCGCCGCCGCGTGGGCTGCGGCATTGCTCGTTGCCGACAGAGTGTTGTTCGCCGACGGGAGAGTCCACACACTTGCCGGCTTCGCGGCCCGCCTCGGCCGCTCGCTCGCACACAGGATTGTCACTTGAGGGGCCCGGGCGGCCCGGCTCAGGCCTGCGGCTGCAGCGCGATCAGCGCCATGCCCGCCAGCGCGAGCGCGGCGCCCGCAAGGTCCCAGCGCGTCAGCGCAATGCCGTCCACGAAGCGCAGCCACAACAGGGCGACGGCAATGTACATGCCGCCGTACGCGGCATAGGTCCGGCCCGCGGCCGTCGGATGCAGCGTCAGCAGCCAGGCGAACAGCGCCAGCGAAATGGCGGCCGGCAGCAGCAGCCAGGCGCTCCTGCCGGCCTTCAGCACCAGCCAGGGCAGGTAGCAGCCGAGGATTTCGGCCAGCGCCGTCAGTGCGAACAGGGCGGCGTATTTGGCGGCGAGGAGCATGCCGGTCTTATCCAGCTAAACAGTTCATGCGATTTTCGCGACCATGCTGCGCGCGTCGACCACCGCGTTGCGCCCGCCGGCCTTGGCCGCGTAGAGGGCGGCGTCGGCGCGCGACAGCATGGCATCGATGCCCTCGCCCGGATGCAGGGTGGCCGCGCCGATGCTGACCGTGTAGTCGACGCCGATGCGGTCGTTCTCGCCCGGCGTGCGGTCGAGGCCGTGGCGCAGGCGCTCGGCCACCAGCAGGGCGGTGTCGGCGGAGGTGTCGGGCAGCAGGACCGCGAACTCTTCGCCGCCCAGGCGGGCCACGGTGTCGATGTTGCGCACCACCGCCCCGGCGCGTTCGACGATGTCGGCCAGCACCTGGTCGCCGGTGGCATGGCCGTGGGTGTCGTTGATGCGCTTGAAATAGTCGACGTCGAACAGCAGCAGCGACAGCGGGCTGCGGCGGCGCTGGGCGCGGGCCAGCTCGCGCTCCGCCACTGCGAAGAAGGCGCGGCGCGAGTGCGCGCCGGTCAGGTGGTCGTGGTTGGCCGCGTGCTGGGCGCGGGCGATCAGGTCGGCGTTCGCCATCATGACGGCGCCGAGGGTCAGCGCGGGCAGCGACAGCGCGCCGGCCGAGAAGAAGACCATGCTGATGGTGGCGTCGCTCCAGGGCAGCTGGACACCGGCCAGCTGGACGCCGTAGACGATGCCGCGCACGACCTGGGCGAGGGCGTTGGCGTAGGCCGAGAAGACCGTGAACAGGACCGGATAGCGGCGCTCGGAGCGGCCCAGCTGCGGCCACAGGATCGCGCCCATCTCGAAGCACAGGGCGCCGTGCAGGACCGACATCGCGACGATGCGGGCGCCGGCGGAATCGACGCCGTGGTGGAGGGCGACGACGAGCAGCAGGCCCAGTGCGACATAGGCGCCCAGGCGGCCGTAGGGCACGGCCAGGCCGAGGTGGCGCCGGAAGCCGGCCAGCACCATCGTCGTGGTGCCGAGCAGCAGGGTGTTCGCCACTTCGATCGACAGGAAGTCCGGCACCACGCCGCGCGCCGCGAACAGCGGCAGGCAGGCCACCGCCATCGCGTTCGCCGCGAACCATTCGCGGATACCGCGCGCCCCGCTATCGCGCAGCGAGGACAGCACGAGCAGCATGACGGCGGACAAAGCCATCGTCACCAGCAGCAGGCTTACGACGATCAACATGGACGGGTAGGGGAAGGAAGGTGTAGATTTCTCTATGGTATCAAAACTTGACGAAATCTTGACGCCAAACCCCATATGCATATCAATTTTCGTCCCCAAAATGGTGCAAAAGCAACTACAACGTTGACTCCTTGTACAGACGGGGTAGACTAGGGATAACGAATTGTCTATTCAAGTCATCATCGAAAACGCAAAAAACAATCTAAACCCTCGTCACCCAAGCCGGGAGACGGGGGTTTTCGACTTTTTCAGGCAAGTGGAAAGAGGAGGAGGAAACCATGGCTGAGTGGATGGGCTGGCTCGTCGCGGCCGGCGTGCTCGTGATCCTGGAGCTGTTCACCGGGACGTTTTATCTCTTGATGATCGCCATCGGACTGGCGATCGGCGGGCTGGTGGCCCTGCTTGGCGCCGGCGGTCCCGTGCAGACCATCGCGGCGGCCGCGGTCGGGGTGCTGGCCACCGCGCTGCTGCACCGTTCGCGCTTCGGCCGCCCGGCCAGGCACGACGCCGCGCGCGACCGCAACGTCAACCTCGACATCGGCCAGCGGGTGACGGTGCCGGGCTGGGACCACGGCCGTGCCCGCGTGATGTACCGCGGCGCGCTGTGGGATGTCGAGCTGGGCCAGGGCGCCACGCCGCAGGCCGGGGAATACCGCATCGTCGAAGTGCAGGGCAGCCGGCTGGTGGTGTCGAATGCGGTCTCGCATTCATAAGATTTGCTTAAAATTACAACTCTTCTATAAGGGATGCTCATGGAATTTTCATTCGGTACCGTGGCACTGGTGATCTTCGTCATCGCGCTGGTCTTCGTCCTGAAGACCATCAACGTGGTGCCCCAGCAGCACGCCTGGGTTGTCGAGCGGCTCGGCAAGTACCACGCCACGCTCGCGCCCGGCCTGAATATCGTCGTGCCCTTCGTCGACCGCATCGCCTACAAGCACAGCCTGAAGGAGATTCCGCTCGACGTGCCGCCCCAGGTCTGCATCACCAAGGACAACACCCAGCTGCAGGTGGACGGCATCCTGTACTTCCAGGTGACCGACGCCATGCGCGCCTCCTACGGCGCCTCGAACTACATCCAGGCCATCACCCAGCTGGCCCAGACCACGCTGCGTTCCGTGATCGGCCGGATGGAGCTGGACAAGACTTTCGAGGAGCGCGACCACATCAACACCACGGTGGTCAACGCGATCGACGAATCGGCCGCCAACTGGGGCGTGAAGGTGCTGCGCTACGAGATCAAGGACCTGACGCCGCCGGCCGAGATCCTGCACTCGATGCAGCGCCAGATCACCGCCGAGCGCGAGAAGCGCGCCCTGATCGCCGCCTCTGAGGGCCGGCGCCAGGAAGCGATCAACATCGCCAGCGGCGAGCGCGAGGCGAACATTGCGCGCTCGGAAGGCGAGAAGCAGGCCGCGATCAACCGCGCCCAGGGCGAGGCGACCGCCATCGTGGCCCTGGCCGACGCCAGCGCGACCGCACTGCGCCAGGTGGGCGATGCGATCCGCAGCCCGGGCGGCATCGACGCCGTCAACCTGCGCGTGGCCGAAGAATACGTCCACGCCTTCGCCAACCTGGCCAAGACCAACAACTCCATCATCGTGCCGGCGAACATGGGCGAGATGAGCGGCCTGATCGCCAGCGCCCTGCAGATCGTCAAGGTGCAAAAGTAATGCGGGTCGTGGTCGTCACCGGCGGCTCGGACGGCATCGGCGCCGAAATCGCCCGCCGGCTGGCCGCGCGGGACGGTGCCGCGGGTGGTCGAACCCTGGCGCTGGTGCTGGGCGCACGCGACCGCGAAAAGCTGGAGCAGGTGGCCGGCCAGTGCGAGGCCCTCGGCGCGCAGGCGCTCGCGGTGCCCACCGACGTCGCCGACCCGGACCAGTGCCGGCGCCTGGTCGACGCGGCCGTGCAGCGCTTCGGCCGCATCGACGTCCTGGTCAACAATGCCGGCCGCTCGGCCCATGCCTTGTTCGAGGACGTGCCGGACCTCGGCTGGTACGAGGAACTCATGCGCATCAACCTGTGGGGCAGCGTATGGTGCACCCAGGCCGCCTTGCCGCAGCTGAAGGCGGCGCGCGGACGGATCGTCGCCGTGTCCTCGCTGGCCGGCCTGATCGGCGTGCCGGGCCGCACCGCCTACAGCGCCAGCAAGTTCGCGATGACCGGCTTCTTCGAGGCCCTGCGCGCGGAGCTGAAGGGCGCCGGGGTCTCGGTCACCATCGCCTATCCTGGTGTGGTCGATACCCGGATCCGCTACCGCGGCTTCAACGCCCTGGGCCGCGAGATGGGCAGCAGCGGCCTGCGCGAGGAGGGAGCGATGACGGTGGAGGAATGCGCGCGCCTGATCGTCGACGGCATGGAGGCGCGCCGGCGCGAAGTCGTGATGACGGCCAAGGGCAAGCTCGGCCGGCTTCTCAAGCTTCTTGCGCCGGGCGTGGTGGAGAAGATGGCGCTGGCGGCATTGAAGGACGAGGTCAAGCCGCACCAGGCCATCAGAAATCCACGCTGGCCGACACGCTGACGGTGCGCGGCGCCCCCAGCACCAGGTAGCCGGCGCCCGGATAGCCGCCCGCCGAAGCCCAGTAATTGCGGTCGAAGGCATTGTCGATGCGGGCGCGGAAGCTCACGTCGCGGTCCATGATGCGGGTGAGGTAGTTCGCGCCTAGGTCGAAGCGGCTCCAGGACGGCAGCTGCTGGGTGTTGGCGGCGTCCGCGTACTGCTTCGAGGTATATATGGCGCGTGCGTTCAGCGACAGACCCGGCACCTGTGCGATGTCCCATTCGGCGCCCAGGTTCAGCTGGGTCTCGGGCACGCCGATCGCATCCTTGCCCTGGTTGATGCCGCCGGCGGTGCGGCGCTGTTCGGCGTCCAGCAGGGTCAGGCCGCCCAGCACGCGCAGGCCGCGCATCGGCATGCCGAACACGGACAGCTCGAGGCCGCGGTTGCGCTGCTCGCCGAAGATGCCGAACACGCGGTTCTCGACATAGGCCATCGGCTGGGCGGTGGTGAAGACGGCCGCCGTCATGCCCAGCTTGCCGCTGTCGTACTTCACGCCGATCTCCTTCTGGCGCGAGGTGTAGGGCGCGAAGACCTGGCCCTGGTTGACCGGCACCACGGACGAGCCGGAAGCGGTCGGGCCCTGCTGCAGCGCCTCCGCATAATTCGCGTACAGCGACAAATTCTTCATCGGCTTGTAGACGATGCCGGCGACCGGGGTGTTGGCGCTTTCGTCGTAGCCGGCGTTCTGCAGGCCGCTCGTGTAGTCGTAGCTGTAATCCTTGATGCGCTGGTGGCGCAGGCCGACCGTGATGCGCAGCGCGTCGTCCAGCAGGGCCATCGAGTCGGCGATCGCGTAGCTGCCGAGGATCGACTTGTGGGTCAGCAGCGGATGGTCCATCGAGCCGCCGGTGAAGAAGGTGGGCGAGGGCGCGGCGACGTCGACCGGGCGGTACAGATTCGTCGGCCAGCCGGCGAAGTCGCTCATGCCGTAGGCGTTGAAGGACTTCATCTCGAAGGCCGAGGCGCTGGCACTGATGGTGTGCCTGACCGGGCCGGTGCGCAGCTCGCCGCGCACGCCGACTTCGCCGGTGCGGGTGCGGTCGTCGCGCACGTTGTCGAAGCGGCCCATGTTCAGGCCGCCGTTGTTGTCGGTGGTGGTGGTCGTGGTCAGGGCGTTGAACTCGCTGCCGTTGCGGGCGCCGAAGGCGGCCCAGCCGGTCAGGTTCGGGGCCAGGTCGACCTCGCCGCGCAGGGTGCCGAAGGTGTCGCGCTCGTTGGAGTGGGTCCAGGGCTGGGCGAAGTTGTGGCTGGCCTCCGGCGCGGCGGGTACGGCCAGGCCGGCGCCGACCGTCACGCTGGGACGGGCGTTGTCGAGGATGTGTTCCTGGAAGCCGACGTCGGCCGACAGGCGGTAGTTGTTGCCGCGGTAGTCGAGACCCACCGACAGCACGTTCAGCCGGCGCGATTCGCGGTCGACGGCGGTGTCGCCGTCGCGGCGCACGGCGTTCACGCGGATGCCGGCGCGGTCGCCGTCGCCGAAGCGGCGCGCGACGTCGAAGGCGCCATAGACCTGTCCGCCGGATTCCACGCCCAGGGTCGCCTGGCTGAGCGGATGGTTCGGGGCCCGTTTCGGCACCAGGTTGACGGCGCCGCCGATGCCGCCGCCGCCCGGGGCCGCGCCGTTGACGAAGCTGTTCGCGCCGCGCAGGATCTCGACGCGCTCCAGCAGCTCGGAGGCCACGAACTGGCGCGGCAGCAGCCCGTACAGGCCGTTATACGCCATGTCGTCCGAGTTCACGGCAAAGCCGCGGATCACGTACAGCTCCTGGAAGTTGCCGAAGCCGCGCGCCACCCGCACCGAAGGGTCGTTCTGGACCACGTCGGCCACGCTGCGGGCCTGCTGGTCCTGGATCAGGGCCTGGGTGTAGTTGGTGGCATTGAAGGGGGTGTCCATGATGTCGGCATTGCCCAGCAGGCCGAGACGCCCGCCGCGCGCAACCTGGCCACCGGCATAGGCCGCCGACAGGCCCTGGGCCGAGGCGTCGGCCGAGGCGCTCACCACGACGGTGGCGATGCCGGGCTGGGCGCCGGATTGCGGGTCCTGGGCGGCGGGCGCGGTCTGCGCGTGGGCGAAGGAGCTTGCCAGCAGCAGGGCGCCGAAAGCGGCCGGGGTCAGGGTGGTGCGGGGAAGTGCGTGGTTCTTCATGACATTCTTGCTTTTGATGAGAATAGTTCTCATTATATCCATCGCGCTTGATTTCGTAAATGAGAACTATTATTATTTGGCCTCATCCGCAACGTCGCGCCGCCGTCTTCTCCCTTCATGTCCCCCGCAAACCTTCGCCGCTGGTCCTGGATCCACAAATGGAGCAGCCTGGTATGTACCGTCTTCATGCTGCTGCTGTGCCTGACCGGCCTGCCGCTGATCTACCATCATGAGATCGGCCACCTGCTGGGTAACGAGGTCGAGCCGCCGGCGCTGACGACGCAACAACAGGCGAGTCCGCCGCGCGCCGACCTCGACAGCGTGATCGCCGCCGGCAAGGCGCGCTATCCGGACAAGGTCATGATGTACATGTCGCAGGAGGCCGACCAGCCGGCGCTGTGGTTCCTGACCATGGGCAGGCATGCGAACGACCCGGATTTCGTCTCGATCGCGATCGATGCCCGCACCGCGCGCTACGTGGCCGAACCGCCGATCGAGGGCGGGACGGTGATGGCCTTCCTGTTCCACCTCCACGTCGACCTGTTCGCCGGCGTGCCGGGCAAGCTCTTCCTCGGTTGCATGGGCCTGTTGCTGGTCGTCGCGATCGTCTCCGGCGTGGTGCTGTACGCGCCCTTCATGCGCAAGCTGGAATTCGGCGCCGTCCGCCACGGCCGTACCGCGCGCCTGAAATGGCTGGACCTGCACAACCTGCTCGGCATCGTGACCCTGGTGTGGGCGCTGGTGGTAGGCGTCACCGGCGTGGTCAACACCCTGGCCGACGTGCTGCTGCAGGTCTGGCAGTCGACCGAGATCGCGGCCATGGTCAAGCCTTATGAAGGGCTGCCGCCGCCCGCGAAGCTGGCGTCGATGGAGCAGTCGGTGGCGCGCGCCCAGGCGCTGCAGCCGGGCATGCAGGTCGGCTTCATCGCCTTCCCGGGCACGCCCTTCGCCAGCGCGCATCACTACGGCGTCTACATGCACGGCGACCAGGCCCTGACCGCCAAGCTGTACAAGCCGGTGCTGGTCGACGCCGGTACCGGGCAGGTGACCGACCAGCGCACGTTGCCCTGGTACCTGAGCACCCTGCTGCTGTCGCAGCCGCTGCACTTCGGCGACTACGGCGGCGCCGGCATGAAATTCCTGTGGGCGCTGCTCGACCTGGCGACCATCGTCGTGCTGGGCAGCGGCCTGTACCTGTGGCTCAAGCGGGGCCGCGCGGCCAGGGCGAAGGCCGGCGACGAGGCGCGTCTGCGGGCCGCGCGGCAGCCGGCGCTGGCGCGCGAAGGAGAACCGCGATGAGCGGCTTCCGTTCGCTGTGGGGCATGCCGATCCTGCTCGGCGTGCTGACTGCGGTGGGGCTGGCGGTGGGGCTGCTGGGCGATGGCTGGTGGGATGCGGCGGCCGTGATCTGCCTCGGGATACCGGTCGCGGTCGGCGCCTGGCACATGTTCAAACCGGCGGCGGGAAAAAGGTGATCGTGGGCACAGGGCGCCCACCCTACAGCGCCCGTAGGGTGGGCACCCCGTGCCCACGCAAGCATGCATACGTGCGCTTTAATTTTCTGTTAAGCATACATCCGGCAAACCATCGTATAACTCATCCGAGAACAATTCCAAGGAGCCCGCCGTGAAGAACTTCGTCCGCAACAACAAAGGCTTCCTGGCCTTCCTGGTCCTGTTCGGCGTGTTCCGCTCGGCGGTGGCGGACTGGAATCCGATCCCCTCGGCCTCGATGCACCCGAACCTGCTGGAGGGGGACGTGGTGCTGGTGAACCGCATGGCCTTCGACCTGAAGGTGCCGCTCACCGACGTGGTGCTGGCCCGCATCGGCGAGCCCTCGCGCGGCGACATCGTCACCTTCCGTTCGCCCAAGGACGGCACCCTCCTGATCAAGCGCCTGGTGGCGCTGCCCGGCGACACCGTCGAGATGCGCAACGAGCGCCTCTACATCAACGGCAAGGGCGCGGACTACGGCATGGTGGCCGAGTCGCTGGATTCGATCCAGGGTGCGACCCTGCGCGCGCTGCAGCTGTCCGAGTCGATCGAAGGCGGCAAGGGCTGGCGCCGCCACATCCAGGTGCTGCCGGACGTGGTTGCGCCGCGCACCTTCGGCCCGCTGCGGGTGCCGGATGGCCAGTACCTGATGCTGGGCGATAACCGCGACAACAGCGCTGACTCGCGCATGATCGGCCTGGTGCCGCGCAAGCTGCTGGTCGGGCGCGCCGAGCGGGTGCTGGTATCGGCCGACTACCAGGGCAACTGGATGCCTCGCACCGAGCGTTTTGGCATGTCCCTCTACCATGTAAACTGATTGTCGTTACAATCTCGCCTTTGGTTTAACGAAGGCGATGTAGATGCAAAGACTGTTGACGGTGATCCTGGCCTGCCTGGGTATGGTGGGCGCGCTGGCGATCGATACCTATCTTCCCTCCATTCCCGCGATCGGGCGCGCCTTCGCCGTCGGTCCGGTGGCCGTGCAGCAGACCCTGAGCGTGTTCCTGTTCACGTTCGCCTTCATGATGCTGTTCTACGGGACCCTGTCCGATTCCTTCGGCCGCCGTCCCGTGATCCTGGTGGCGCTGGTCATGTACACCATCGGCTCGGTCGGTGCCGCGCTGGCGCCCACCTTCGGCTGGCTGCTGGCCTTCCGCGCGCTGCAGGGCCTGTCGGCCGGCGCCGGCTCGGTAATCGGCCAGGCCATCGTCCAGGACCGCTTCAGCGGCGCCCAGGCCCAGAAGATGATGTCCCACATCATGATGGTGTTCGGCCTGGCGCCGGCCATCGCGCCGGTGCTGGGCGGCTGGCTGCACGTGACATTCGGCTGGCGCGCCACCTTCTGGTTCCTGGCGCTGTTCGGCGCGCTGATGCTGGTGCTGTGCTGGCGCCTGCTGCCGGAAAGCCTGCCATCCGAAAAGCGGCATCCCTTCCATGGCGTCGCCATCGCCCGCAACTACCTGAAGGTGCTGGGCCATCCGCAATTCCTGCTGCTGTCGCTGTCGGTGGGCCTGGCCTTCGGCGGCCTGTCCCTGTATATCGGCTCGGCGGCCAACTTCGTGATGGAGATCCTGCACCTGCCGGAAACCGCCTTCGCATGGATGTTCATCCCCCTGATCAGCGGCATGGTGATCGGTTCGGCCTGGGGCGGCAAGCGGGCCGGCAGCCATGCCCCGGCGACGATGCGCGCGATCGGCTTCGGCCTGATGCTGCTTGCCTGCGTGCTGAACGTCGGCTACACCGCGTGGGCCGGCGCCGGCGTTACCGTACCGTGGGCGGTGCTGCCGCTGATGGTGTATACCTTCGGCCTGGCGGTGGCCATGCCGGCCATCCAGGTGGGCGCACTGGGCCTGTTCCCGGACAACCGCGGCCTGGCATCCTCGATGCTGGCCTTCATCCAGATGATGTCCTTCGCGCTGGTGTCGGGCCTGGCCGCGCCGCTGCTGTTCGGCAGCGCCTTCAAGCTGGCCTGCGGCGTGACGGTCGGGCTGGCCGGCAGCTATGCGGCGCTGCGCCTGGCGGGCCTGGCGGCGCGCGACGTGCATATCCAAAAGTGATTTGCGGGCGCCGCCGCTGGCGCTAGACTGGCGTTTTCCGCAGCGGAGAACGCCATGCATACGCTCGCACGCAGCCTGGTCCTGACCGCCTTGATGCTGGCCGGCGCCGCCGCGGCGCAGGCGCCGGTCGGGGACTACCACCAGCACATCTTCAGCGCCGAAGACATCGCGCTGGCCGGCCCCGGCTCCGGCCTGCAGCCGCTGGATGCCAGGGACGTGATCGCGCTGCTCGACGCCGCCGGCATCCGCAAGGCGACCCTGCTGTCGGTCGCCTTCTGGTACGGCAAGCCGGGCCGCCGGGTCGAGGACGAAGCTGGACAGGTGCGCCGCGAGAACGACTGGACGGCCGCCCAGGCCGCGCGCTATCCGGACCGGCTGATCGCTTTCTGCAGCTTCAACCCGCTCAAGGACTACGCGCTGCAGGAACTGAAGCGCTGCGCCGCGACCCCGGGCATGGGACGCGGGATCAAGCTCCATTTCGGGAATTCGGACGTGCAGCTCGACGATCCCGCCCACGTGGCGCGGCTGCGCGACGTGTTCGCCGCCGCCAACGCGGCGCACATGGCGATCGTGGTGCATCTACGGGCCAGCATCGGCAGGGAGAGGGCCTACGGTGCGCGCCAGGCCAGGATCTTCATCGAACAGCTGCTGCCGGCCGCGCCCGACGTGGTGGTGCAGGTGGCGCACTTCGCCGGCAGCGGTCCGGGCTACGAGGACGCGCCGGCGCGCGAGGCGATGGCGGAGCTGGCGGCCAGCGTCGCCCGCCACGACCCGCGCACCCGCAATCTGTATTTCGACGTCGCCTCGATCGTCGACCGCGACATCCGCCCGCAACTGGCGCAGCTCGTCGCGGACACCATCCGCCAGGTCGGGCCGGGCAGGGTGCTGTACGGGACCGATGCGGCCCAGGGCGCCAACCTGCGGCCGCGCGAATCCTGGGCCGCCTTCGGGAAGTTGCCTCTGACCGACGCCGAATTCGCGCAGATTGCGGGCAACGTGCCGCCGTATTTCCGCTGAGTGTCAGCGGCGGTTGTTCTTCATCGCCTTTTCGATCTCGCGCTTGGCGTCGCGGTCGCGCTCGGTGTCGCGCTTGTCGTGCTGCTTCTTGCCCTTGGCCAGGCCGACTTCGCACTTCACGCGGCCGCCCTTGAAGTGCAGGTTGAGCGGGACCAGGGTATAGCCGGAGCGCTCGACCTTGCCGACCAGCTTCTCGATTTCGGCCTTGTGCAGCAGCAGCTTGCGGGTGCGCAGGGCTTCCGGATGGCTCCAGGCGGAGGTGGCGGTCAGGGCGCTGATGTGGGCGCCGAACAGGAACAGCTCGCCGTTGCGGACCACGACGTAGGCTTCCTTGATCTGCACGCGGCCTTCCCGGATCGCCTTGATTTCCCAGCCTTGCAGCACCAGGCCGGCCTCGTAGCGGTCCTCGATGAAGTAGTCGAAAAAGGCTTTCTTATTATCAATAATACTCATGAAATAGCTAAAATGCGCGCGTCGGTTAAACTACTGTTAATCCAACATCATAACAAACGGCTGACAAATGGCAGTAGTGCACAAATCAGTTTTCTTAGGCTATAGCGCCGAGCAAATGTTCGACCTCGTTGCAAAGGTCGAGGATTATCCGAAATTTCTCCCGTGGTGCAGCGGTGTGAAGATCATCGAGCGGACCGACGACAACCTGACCGCCTCCCTGCAGATCAACTTCCACGGCGTGAAGCAGAGCTTCACCACCTCCAACCACAACCAGCGTCCGACCCAGATGAAGATGCACCTGGTCGACGGTCCCTTCAAGATGCTGGAAGCAGTGTGGTCCTTCAAGTCCCTGCGCGCCGACGCCTGCAAGATCGACTTCGACATGCAGTACGAGTTCTCCAGCGTGATCCTGGAACAGATCGTCGGGCCGGTGTTCGGCATGATCGCCAACACCATGGTCGATTCCTTCTGCAAGCGTGCCGAGCAGGTGTATGGAATCTAAAGCGCCCCCGTCGACCGGCGAGCTGCAGGTCACCATCGTCTACGCCACGCCGAAGGACGAGTTCATCCATCCGATGCGCGTCGCGCCCGGCACCACGGCCGGCCAGGCCATCGAACACAGCGGCGTGCTGGCGCGCTTCCCGGAGATCAGCCTGGTGACCCAGCCGGTCGGCATCTACGGCAGGAAGAAGTCGCTGGACACGGTATTGCGCGAGCGCGACCGGGTCGAGATCTACCGGCCGCTGGTGGCGGATCCCAAGGATTCCAGGCGGAGGCGCGCCGCCAAGCGCTAGGGTGGGCAGTCCCTGCCCACGCGTGACGCCGGCATCATGTTGGCTTGCGCGTGGGCACGGTGTGCCCACCCTACATTACGGACATTGCGCCAGAGCGCGTTTTGCCTTTTCCTGCCGCTGTGCACGCTCCTCGTCCGACACGTAGTCGCGCTCGCCGTTCTTGTCGATGCGTACCAGGCGCACCCCGGAATTCAGCTGTGCCTGTTCCGCGCGCGCCGCATCGCAAGCCGCGGCCCGGGCCTTGCTGGCGCCAAGCGCATCTTCCTCTTCCCTGGCCCGCTTGAGGGCGCGCTTCCGGTAGTCCGTTTCGCGCTCGATCCAGCCGGGCGTGGACGGCTTTTCGGTGGGTCCGCCCGCTGCGGCTGCCGCCTCGGGCGCCGGTTCCAGCCCGCGCGGCGCCTTCAGGATACGGCTCGGCGGCGTGCCGGGCGGCGGCGGGCGATCCGAGAAGACGCGCGCACCTTTGTCGTCGATCCAGCTGTATTGGGCATGGACGATCTGCGGGAGCAGGGCGAGGGCGCCAATCGGCAGGAGGCGCAGCCAGCTTGGGTTCATTATGTTTCCTTGGGTTATCTTTATCCTGATTTCGCCATGATTCGCCGGGCCTGTCAACGAGCATGGTTTTTCGCCGAATGGATGGGTTTCAGCTACATTCCGGGCTTTTTTGGGCTCCTTGAAGACGTTTGACGGCAGTTTCTGTATAATTCGCTTTTGCGCCTATAGGAAATAAAACTATGCGTCTTCTTCAGAAAGCACTCACGTTCGATGATGTGCTGCTCGTCCCGGCCTACTCCAACATCCTCCCGGCCAACACGTCCCTGCGAACCAAACTGACCCGGAATATCTCGCTGAACATTCCGCTGCTGTCGGCCGCAATGGACACCGTGACCGAAGCCCGTCTCGCGATCGCGATGGCGCAGGAGGGCGGCATCGGCATCATCCACAAGAACCTGCGTCCCGCCGACCAGGCTCGCGAAGTGGCGCGCGTCAAGCGCTTCGAGGCCGGCGTGCTGCGCGACCCGATCACGGTCCCGCCGACGATGAAGATCCGCGACGTGATCGCCCTGCAGCACCAGCACGGCTTCAGCGGCTTCCCGGTGGTGGAAGGCAAGCAGGTGATCGGTATCATCACCAACCGCGACCTGCGCTTCGAGGAAGACCTGGAAGCGGAAGTGCGCACCAAGATGACCCCGCGCGAAAAGCTCGTCTACGTGAATGAAGACGCTGACACGCTTGAGGCCAAGCGCCTGATGAACAAGCACCGCCTGGAGCGCGTGCTGGTCGTCAACGACGCTTTCGAACTGCGCGGTTTGATTACCGTGAAGGATATCCTGAAGTCGCATGAACACCCGAACGCATCCAAGGATGCGCAAGGCAAGCTGCTCGTGGGCGCGGCAGTGGGCGTGGGCGACAAGGACAAGGAACGCGTGGAACTGCTGGTGAAGGCCGGCGTGGACGTGCTGGTGGTCGACACCGCCCACGGCCACTCGCAGGGCATCCTCGACCGCGTCAAGTGGATCAAGGACACCTACCCGCAGGTCGACGTCATCGGCGGCAACATCGCCACCGCGGCCGCCGCACGCGCGCTGGTCGAAGCCGGCGCCGACGCCGTCAAGGTCGGCATCGGCCCGGGCTCGATCTGCACTACCCGTATCGTCGCCGGTGTCGGCGTGCCGCAGATCACCGCGATCTCGAACGTGGCCGAAGCACTCGAAGGCACGGGCGTACCCTGCATCGCCGACGGCGGCATCCGCTTCTCGGGCGATATCTCGAAGGCGCTGGCGGCCGGCGCCCACACCGTCATGATGGGCTCGATGTTTGCCGGTACCGAAGAAGCGCCGGGCGAAGTGATCCTCTACCAGGGCCGCAGCTACAAGGGCTACCGCGGCATGGGCTCGCTGGGCGCGATGGCCGAAGGCTCGGCCGACCGCTACTTCCAGGAAGCCTCGAGCAAGGCCGACAAGTTCGTCCCGGAAGGTATCGAAGGCCGCGTCGCCTACAAGGGCAGCGTGCTGGCCATCATCTACCAGCTGGTCGGCGGCGTGCGCCAGTCGATGGGCTACTGCGGCTGCGCGAACATCGAAGAACTGCGTGCGAAAGCCGAGTTCGTCGAGATCACGTCGGCAGGCATGCGTGAATCCCACGTCCACGACGTGCAGATCACCAAGGAAGCGCCGAACTACCGCTCCGAGTAAAAGATCCCGAGACGCGGCCCCTGCGGCCGCGTTTTTGTATTCGCCGTAGGGTGGGCACTCAGTGCCCACCATTCACATCAAGACAAGTAAATGCACTCCAAAATCCTCATCCTAGACTTCGGTTCCCAGGTTACCCAGCTGATCGCCCGCCGCGTGCGCGACGCCGGCGTGTTCTCCGAGGTCTACCCCTACGACATCGGCGACGACTTCGTCCGCAACTACGGCGCCTCCGGCGTGATCCTGTCCGGCAGCCACAACTCGACCCTGGAAGGCGACTCGCCGCGCGCGCCGCAAGCCGTGTTCGAACTGGGCGTGCCGGTACTGGGCATCTGCTACGGCATGCAGACCATGGCGGCCCAGCTGGGCGGCAAGGTCGAAAACGGCAAGGTGCGTGAATTCGGCTACGCCGAGGTACGCGCCCGCGGCCACACCAAGCTCCTGAACGGCATCAACGACTTCGTCACCGACGAAGGCCACGGCATGCTGAAGGTCTGGATGAGCCACGGCGACAAGGTCCTGGAAATGCCGGAAGGCTTCAAGCTGATGGGCTCGACCGACAGCTGCCCGGTGGCCGCCATGGCCGACGAAGAACGCCGTTTCTATGCCCTGCAGTTCCACCCGGAAGTCACCCATACCACGCAAGGCGAAGCCATCATCGGCCGCTTCGTGCACGAGATCTGCGGCTGCAAGAGCGACTGGAACATGCCGGACTACATCGGCGAAGCCGTCGAGAAGATCCGCGCCCAGGTCGGCAGCGATGAAGTCATCCTCGGCCTGTCCGGCGGCGTCGACTCGAGCGTGGCCGCAGCCCTGATCCACCGCGCCATCGGCGACCAGCTGACCTGCGTCTTCGTCGACCACGGCCTGTTGCGCAAGGACGAGGGCAAGATGGTCATGGACATGTTCTCGAAAAACCTCGGCGTGAAGGTGCTGCGCATCGACGCCAGCGACCAGTTCATGGGCCACCTGGCCGGCGTGACCGATCCCGAGCAGAAGCGCAAGATCATCGGCCGCGAATTCGTCGAAGTGTTCCAGGAGCAGGCCAAGCAGCTGACCTCCGCCCGCTGGCTGGCCCAGGGCACGATCTATCCGGACGTGATCGAATCGGCCGGCAAGGGCAAGAAGGGCCAGACCATCAAGAGCCACCACAATGTGGGCGGCCTGCCGGAAACCCTGAACCTGCAGCTGCTGGAGCCGCTGCGCGAGCTGTTCAAGGACGAAGTCCGCAAGCTGGGCGTGGCCCTGGGCCTGCCGCACGACATGGTGTACCGCCACCCCTTCCCGGGTCCGGGCCTGGGCGTGCGCATCCTGGGCGAAGTGAAGCGCGAATACGCCGACCTGCTGCGCGAAGCGGATGCGATCTTCATCGAAGAGCTGCGCAATACGCCGTTCGTGGCGCCGATGGTGCCGGGTATCGACGCCGGCAAGGCGCCGGTGAACTGGTACGAGGCGACTTCGCAGGCGTTTGCCGTGTTCCTTCCGGTGAAATCGGTTGGCGTGATGGGCGATGGCCGTACTTATGAGTACGTGGTGGCGCTGCGTGCGGTGCAGACCCTGGACTTCATGACGGCGCAGTGGGCGCATCTGCCGCACGATCTGCTGGGCCGGGTGTCGAACCGGATCATCAATGAGGTTCGTGGCTTGAATCGTGTTGTTTATGATATTTCGGGGAAACCGCCGGCGACGATTGAGTGGGAGTGAGTTGCATTGTGGAAATATTAGTTTTCCAGCTTGCTTGATCCGTAAGGCCCTGTTTTTACAGGGCTTTATTTTTGGTGCAATGCTTTAACGAGGAATTCGTACGATCGTGCCTTAGAATTATCAATGAGCTGTGACCCTGGCCGACGAAGGAAGGATGTTTTCGGGGGGCGAAGTCTTTGCGCCTCTGCATTCGCACAGCAGGGGTCTGTCACGAACGGCAACTGTGCTCGGCCAAACACCGCTGCGTCGACTATGACTTACGTGCGCCGTCGGGTGAAATTGCGAGTGAAGTATCAATAGAATGTGAAAATCTCGGTGGGATATTCCGCAGCCGACGGATTGGAAGAAACTAGCCTTGCCGCGCTTAGCTGCCGCTGGCGTAAAAACCGAAGCAGCGTTCCAGAATAAGTCGCAACTTGTGTCAGCGGAATTTAATGGTGCGGTGTTGAAGTTCACGCCATATCGAAACGGCGGTGCTGTGGGCATGATAAAAGGGTTTGAGGCAGCGGTTGAGCATGAGAAGATGGTGAAAGAAATGTCCTCGGAAGCCCTAGGCAATGCGGCTTAAGGCACTTTCACATTATTGGCTTTCGAATCTTCATGCTGTGGGTCGAGTCTTTTAGCGATGCAGTCGACTGCTTCATCAATCAATTTGGAGCACTTCTTATTCGCGTCTATGAGAATTTCTCGGTACTGGCTGTTCAGCTTATGTCGGCGACCTACCAGAAAGCTCTGTGTAAAACCTTCCTTGTCCCCTTCTTCAACTAAAATCGTACACGGATCCGCGTGGACACCGCTGGTTCGGCAACGTGTCGTATTCGTTCAAGTGATGCAAAACCGGCGCTGCCTTACAGGGGCAGCGCATGCACGTCGACGTCCGGCAGCACGCCCGTAGCTGGCCGCGTGAAGGCGCGCGGTAGTCAATTCCATCCACTAGCCGGACGCCGAGATACCCTAAAGTAGAGAATAGATCGTCGATGCAATGAGACAGAGGAGAGCCACCGCGGTCATCGCCCCTAGAACCTTGGATTCCGCGCTTCTCTCCTCGCCCTTTCCTTGCCTATTATTTGACAGCGCCGCTCTTGCATCGCTGCCGAGCATCGACGCGATTCGTGCGTTCGATTCCGAAATAATACCGGCCGTGCTGAGCAGGAGAAACAGCAAGGTCCAGTCGAAGCCGTGCGTCGCTAGTATCCAGGCCGAAATCAACAACCCGATGAAGCAAAGAATCTTGAATGAGATGGCGATAACCCTTAATTTCTTGGATGGATTATTCATTTGAGATCGGACTTTCAATTCAAGTTGAAATCGGCTGGGCGAGGCGAATGAATCCTATCCGCTGGCCAATGTGCATGGATAGTGTTCCCGGGCGAAACAGCGCGATTGCCTTGCTCGGCGCATCCGGCGATGTGTTGCCTGGGCATATGGTTTTATAAGCGTCAGTCATGCTTGAATCCGTCTAAGTCGATTTACGTCAATTGTGTCTTGGGTGTTGTATGTGTGTTTTTGCAAAGAGTGCAAAAAAGTTATTGAGATCGACGCAGGCACTTTAGATAGAAAAATATTCAACGTCAACGAAAAAGAAAGAGAAACTGTAAATTTAGGAAAAAAAAGGTAAATTTACCCATATTTTTCTTTCGATTTTTGGCGTTTTCATGTTTTTTACTTTCGAATTCGTGGCGAACACCTAACATTCACGCGCGTAAACCGGACTCCCCCACAGGTCGTCAAAGCAAAAGTAAATAAAGATTTATCTTTCGTTTTACTTTTGTTGTTGCCTTGTAAAAGACGAACCTCATGCTTCCACTCAATCGCCTCTTTTACTTTCTTTCGATCACACAACTTGTGCAACGCGACCAATTTGGGGCACAGGTTACCTGAGCTACCGTGTTGAATTGGGGGGCGCGTTTTTGAATGGCAACTGGGCAGGCTCGATTCCGTGCCAAGATATTCAACGGTAGCCGTTAGGCTAGCAGGGCAGCTGTAAGTGCCCTGATTCTAAAGATGGCGAACGGCCTGCAAAGCCGTCTTGATTCTTGGACCGCGCTGAGCCAATCGACTAAAGTACCGGTTGCCTATGGTGATTGCATCATCATCGAGGTATAAAATGATGGCCGCAAATCATATAGGGATGAATGCCTTTAACGCTACTTTTTGATGGTATCCGTGCAGGTATTACTGTTCGGTACCGCGAAAATTTACCGCGAAATCAAGGACATTGTGTTCTCGTTGATAATCGAGTGGGAGCGAGGGTTTCCATTGGAAACTCTATTCTCGCATTTTGAAAAGGCTCGCGTCGGCGAGCTTTTTTCATGCAACATACATCGATCGTGGGGAGCTATTTTACAGAGGTCGTCAAAGCAAAAACCTCGGCCCTTCACCCGCCAGCGCGTCCCCATCACCAGTCTCATCCTTGAGCTGAACCCCGGTCAACTTCCGCCTGCGCGCCTCGCCGAGCAGCAAATGCAGCTTGCGTGCCGCCTCCTCGGCGCCCAGCCCGGCCGGCCTGACATTCGAAATACAATTACGCCGTTCGTCAGTCAGGCCGACACGCGGTTCCCAGGTCATGTAAAGGCCCATGCTGTCGGACGAGCTCAGGCCGGGCCGCTCGCCGATCAGGACGACGACCAGCTTGGCGCCCAGCAGTTCGCCGACCTCGTCGCCGACGGCCACGCGGCCCTGCTGGACGATGGCCAGAGGCGCCGGCGTCCATCCCGAAGCCGCCAGCCGTGGCCGCAGCGCCTGCAGAAAGGGCGCGGCGTTTTGCGAAATGGCGGGGCCGGACAGGCCGTCCACGACCACGACGGCCAGGTCGTAAGGCCGTTCGTGCACCTGTTCGCCGCGCAGGGCGCAGAGACGGCCGCGCGATGGCCCATCGAGCCGCCGCCCCAGGTCCGGCCGCTGCAGATAGACCTTGCGGTCAGCCGCCGCGCTGTGCAGCACGAGCGGGGAGGGCGATCCCGGCCATGCCTGCTCCAGCGCCTCGCTCAATGCGGTGGTATCGAGCGTATCGTGCACGGCATCGCGCGCACGGGCGTGCGCCAGCTGGAAGGCGAGCTGGGCGCCGGTAGGCTGGCTGATCCCCGAATGTCCGAGGCCGATCCGCGCCGCCGTGAACTGCCGCAAGGCGCGCCAGGGATCGGGTTGCGGATCGGGGATGATGTCCTGCATGTCGTCTCCTTCAGGGCAAAGCAGCCAGCGCGCGCTGGAACGGCGCCGGTACCGAAGCGCCCAGCGTGGCCGGTGCGTCGCCGGTGAAGATGCCCATGTCGCGCAGCCAGGCGTGGAACTCCGGCGCCGGCTGCAGGCCGAGCGCGCGGCGCGCGTAAAGGGCGTCGTGGAAGGATGTCGTCTGGTAGTTCAGCATGATGTCGTCCGCCCCGGGAACCCCCATCACGAAGGTGCAGCCGGCCGCGCCCAGCATCGTCAGCAGCACGTCCATGTCGTCCTGGTCGGCTTCGGCGTGGTTGGTGTAGCACACGTCGACACCCATCGGCAGGCCGAGCAGCTTGGCGCAGAAGTGGTCTTCCAGGCCGGCGCGGATGATCTGCTTGCCGTCGTACAGGTATTCCGGGCCGATGAAGCCGACGACGGGATTCACCAGCAAGGGCTTGAAGGCGCGGGCGACGGCATAGGCGCGGGCTTCGCAAGTCTGCTGGTCGAGGCCATGGTTGGCGTTGCTCGAGAGCGCGCTGCCCTGGCCGGTCTCGAAATACATGACATTGTCGCCCAGCGTGCCGCGGTGCAGCGAGAGAGCGGCTTCGCGCGCTTCGGCGAGTAGCGCCAGGTCGATGCCGAAGCTGGCGTTTGCGGCCTGGGTGCCGGCGATCGACTGGAACACGAGGTCGACCGGCGCGCCCCGTTCGATGGCGGCCATGGTGTTGGTCACATGGGTGAGTACGCAGGATTGGGTCGGGATGGCGTAGCGGCTGATGATCTCGTCGAGCATCCCGACCAGCTTGATCACCTGCGGCACGTTGTCGGTGGCCGGGTTGATGCCGATGACGGCGTCGCCGCTCCCATACATCAAGCCGTCGAACATGCTCGCCGCAATGCCGGACGGGTCGTCGAGCGGGTGATTCGGCTGCAGCCGCGTCGACAGCGTGCCCGGCAGGCCGATCGTATTCCGGAAGCGCGTGAGCACGCGGCACTTGCGGGCGACCAGCACCAGGTCCTGGATGCGCATGATCTTCGACACCGCGGCCGCCATTTCCGGCGTGATGCCGGGGGCGATCCGCGACAGCGTGGCCTCGTCGGCCTGATCGCCCAGCAGCCAGTCGCGAAAGCCGCCGACGGTCAGGTGGCGGATCCGTGCGAATGCGGCGGCATCGACCCCGTCGACGATCAGGCGTGTCACCTCGTCCGTCTCGTAGGGCACGACCACCTCGTTCAGGAAGGTCGTGAGCGGCAGGTCGGCCAGGGCCATCTGCGCCGCCAACCGCTCCTCGGCACTCCCTGCCGCCACGCCCGCCAGGTAGTCGCCCGAGCGCGCGGGCGAGGCCTTGGCCAGCAGTTCGCGCAGGCCGCCGAAGGTATAGCTGCGGGTGCCGACAAGCTGGGTGATCCGGCTCATGGCTGGCTTCGCTCCGGCGGAACGGCTGCTTATCGATTCGCCCGTGTCGTCGCGATCTGCTCGAGCACGTGCTTGGGAACCGCCGCATAGTGCTTGAATTCCATCGTGTAGGTCGCGCGGCCCTGGGTCAGCGAACGCAGCGTGGTCGAGTAGCCGAACATCTCGGCCAGCGGCACCACTGCATTGATCACCTTGCCGCCGCCGCCGGGAATCTCGTCCATACCCTGTACCAGGCCGCGCCGGGTCGACAGGTCGCCCATCACGTTGCCGGTAAATTCCTCGGGTGTCTCGACTTCGACCTGCATCATCGGCTCCAGAAGTTCAGGGGAGGCCTTGCGCATGCCGTCCTTGAAAGCCATCGAGGCGGCCATGCGGAAGGCGTTTTCGTTGGAGTCGACGTCGTGATAGGAGCCGAAGGTCAGGGTCGCGCGCACGTCGACCACCGGGTAGCCGGCCAGCACGCCGGACGGCAGCGTCTCCTGGATGCCCTTGTCGACCGCCGGGATGTACTCGCGCGGCACCACGCCGCCCTTGATGGCGTCGACGAATTCGTAGCCCTTGCCCGCTTCGAGCGGCTCGAGCTTGAGCACCACGTGGCCATACTGGCCCTTGCCGCCCGATTGCTTGACGAACTTGCCTTCGACGTTCTCGACCGCGTTGCGGATGGTTTCGCGGTATGCCACCTGCGGCTTGCCGACAGTGGCTTCGACGCCGAACTCGCGCTTCATGCGGTCGACCAGGATTTCGAGGTGCAGTTCGCCCATGCCGGACATGATGGTCTGGCCGGATTCCTCGTCGGTGCGTACGCGGAACGAGGGGTCTTCCTGCGCCAGGCGATTCAGGGCGATGCCCATCTTTTCCTGGTCGGCCTTGGTTTTCGGCTCCACCGCCTGCGAGATCACCGGCTCCGGGAACACCATCTTTTCCAGCACGATCACGTGCTGCGGATCGGAGAGCGTATCGCCGGTGGTGACCGCCTTCAGGCCGACCGCCGCCGCGATGTCGCCGGCGAACACTTCCTTGATTTCCTTGCGCTCGTTGGCGTGCATCTGCAGGATGCGGCCCAGTCTCTCCTTCTGGGCCTTGGTCGGGTTGTACACGCTGTCTCCGGAATTGACCACGCCCGAATACACGCGGAAGAAGGTCAGCTGGCCCACGAAAGGATCGGTCATGATCTTGAAGGCCAGCGCGGAGAACGGCTCGTCGTCCGACGGGTGGCGCTCGATCGGCCGGTCGTCCTCGTCATGGCCTGCAATGGCCGGCACGTCGACCGGGGAGGGCAGGTAATCGATCACCGCGTCCAGCATCGCCTGCACGCCCTTGTTCTTGAAGGCGGAGCCGGCCAGCATCGGCACGATTTCGCCGGCCACGGTGCGCCGGCGCAGCGCGGCCTTGATCTCGTCTTCGGAAAGCGGCTCGCCGTTCAGGTATTTCTCGGTCAGCTCGGGCGTTGCCTCCGCCGCCGCCTCGACCAGTTTTTCGCGCCAGGCGCGCGCAGTTGCTTCCAGTTCGGCCGGGATGTCGCCGTACTCGAAGTGCACGCCCTGGCCGGCTTCGTCCCAACGGACGGCGCGCATCTTGACCAGGTCGACCACGCCTTCGAACCTGTCCTCGGCACCGATCGGCACCTGGATCGGCACCGGGTTGCCCTTCAAGCGGTCGCGGATCTGCTGCCCCACGCGGAAGAAGTCGGCGCCGACGCGGTCCATCTTGTTGATGAAGGCGATGCGCGGCACCTTGTATTTGTTCGCCTGGCGCCACACGGTCTCGGATTGCGGCTGCACGCCGCCGACCGAGTCGTACACCATCACCGCGCCGTCCAGCACCCGCATCGAGCGTTCGACCTCGATGGTGAAGTCGACGTGACCCGGGGTGTCGATGATGTTGATGCGATGCTCGGGATAGTTGCCGGCCATCCCCTTCCAGAAGGCGGTGGTCGCGGCCGAGGTGATCGTGATGCCGCGCTCCTGTTCCTGCTCCATCCAGTCCATGGTCGCCGCGCCGTCGTGCACCTCGCCGATCTTGTGATTGACGCCGGTGTAGAACAGGATGCGCTCGGTCGTGGTGGTCTTGCCGGCGTCGATGTGGGCGCTGATGCCGATGTTGCGGTAGCGCTCGATGGGGGTCTTGCGGCTCATTGCACTCTCCTGAATGTGCGCCCATACGCTGGGCAGGGTGCTGTCTCGCTCAGTGTAACCGGAATACGGCAGGGAAAATTCTAGCTGAAGTTCACGTGGCCGGCTTCGACGGCCGGTTCGCGTGTCGGGAAGGGCGGCATGTTGCGCCTGTTCCTGGAATGGTTTTTTCGTTAGACTCTCGGAAGTATTTCACGGTGGATAGCAAAGCGGGATCACAAGAATGAGGAAGAGCAGGGCGATGACCCGGACGCGAGGATTCTGCAGCGCACTGCTGGGCATCGCAATGAGTAGCGCCGCCTTTGCCCAAGGCCATGCCCAGGCCCTGGCGCACTACAGCCATGCCGCCTGGACCGCGAGCGACGGCGCGCCAGTCCATATCGTGCGCATGGCGCAGACGCCGGACGGCTGGCTCTGGCTGGGCACGCCGAACGGCTTGTACCGCTTCGACGGCGTGCGTTTCCACACCTTCGTCGCGAGCAATGGCGAGAAGCTGCTGAGCCCCCGGATCCTGGAGTTGGCGCCCCAGCCCAACGGCGACCTGTACATCGGCTACGAGGCGCCTGGCCTGAGCGTGCTGCATCCGGACGGCCGGCTCGAACATCTCGCGCCCGCGACGAAGGATGGCGTCGTCGCCAAGGTCACCGATGTGATACGCGCCGCCGACGGCACGCTCTGGCTCGGTTCGTCCCTCGGGCTGCGGCAGCTGAAGCAGGGGCGGTGGTCGACGCTGGGTTCGGCGCAAGGCTGTCCCGACGGTCCGATAACGATTGCGCTCGACGGCAACCAGCAGTTGTGGGCCACCAACGGCCGTCACCTGTTCCGTGTCGACCGGGCCGCCGGCCGTTGCGTCCCCGCCAGCCCGCTGGCGCCGGCGGGCGCCGCGTCGGAAATGATGCTGGGATTCCGGACCTCGCCGGACGGCCGGTTCTGGGCTGGCGGGGATGGGCACCTCGCGCTCCTGTCGTCACCGGCGCCCGGGGCCGCCGCACGGCCGAACTATCTCGGCCAGAGCTCGGGCAGCACCGCCATCTTCGATCGCGCCGGCAACTTGTGGGCGCTGCGTTGCCCGACCGGTGTCTGCCTGGCCGAATCCGCCGGCACGGGCAGCGGCAGCTACATCGACGTCGCCACGGCGACGACGAGCCGGCTCGACCAGCCCGGCCAGCTGAGTTCACTGGCGCCGCGCGTCATCATGGAAGACCGCGAGGGCGACATCTGGCTCGGTTCGCCGACCGGCATCGAGCGCTTCCGCCGCAATACCCTGCGGCCGGTCGGCCTGCCGGCCATCAAGGGCGATTTCCATGTCGCGCCCGATCTCGACGGCAGCGTGTGGGTGGTCGCTCCCCAGGAGCGGCGGGGATGGCGCTACGATCCGGCTGCACGCAGCCTCACTGCCTTGCCGGGAAAGGTTCGGGGCGCCACCCCCGGTCCTGACGGCATCGTGGTGATCCTGACGGAAGATGGCATCCGGGTGCGCGGCGCCGGGGGCGAAACCCGGATCGACCTGCCGGGGCCTCTGCCGATGAGCGCCTGGGCGCGCGGTGACGGCGAACGGGTCTGGCTCGGCGGATCGAACGTCCCGGTCCAGCTCTGGGATGGCCACGCCTGGACGCCGCAAGGCGATCTGCCCGGCGCCGATTTCGTTTTCAGCACGGCGGGCCGGCGCGGTCACATGTGGCGCGGACTCGCCGACGGACGTCTGGTGCTGTTCGAGGGTGGACGCCTGCGCACCGAATACACCCAGGCCGCGCTGGGCGGGATCGGCCAGGCGACCTGCGTGTCGACGGCGCCCGAACTGGTCGTCGGCGGCGAGGCCGGCGTGGCCGTCTTGCACGAAGGGCGTTTCCGGCGCCTGCGGGTGGACCGCGACGATGTGCTGCGCCGCGTCACCGGCGTTTTCGTGGCCGCCGACGGCACCCGCTGGCTGAATGGCGGCACCGGCCTGCTGCGCGTCGAGGAGAGCGATTGGCGGCGCGCCGTGGAGTCCGGCGCGCCGCTGCGCTATGCCCTGCTGGACGCGCGCGACGGTTACACCGGCACTGCCGCCGACGTGGCCTCGTTGAAAATGGTGGGCGACCGCCTGTGGGTGACGACCACCGACGGCATCGTCGAGCTCGACCCGTCGCGGCGCGAGCGCAATCCGGTGGCGTCGCAGCCGTCGCTGCTGGCGGTGACCGGGGATGACGTCGCCTATCCGCTGACGCGCCCGCCGCTGATCCGCGCCGGCACCACGCGCCTGCGCTTCGACTTCACCGCGCCTGCGCTGAGCCGGCCCGAACGCATCGTCTTCAGCTACCGCCTCGACGGCGTCGACCATGCCTGGCAGACCGGCTCCGAACGCAGCGCCACCTATACGGGGCTGGCGCCGGGCGCCTACCGTTTCCGGGTGCGCGCCATGAACGAGGATGGCGTGTGGTGCGAAGGCGAACGGACGCTCGACCTGCACGTGGCGCCCACCCTTGTGCAAACCGTCTGGTTCAAGCTGGCGTGCGTGCTGGCCGGCCTGCTGCTGCTCTGGCTCGGCTACCGCCTGCGGCTGCGCTTCCTGACCCGGACCTTGACCGAGCGTATGAGCGCACGGATGGAAGAGCGCGAACGCATCGCGCGCGACCTGCACGACACCGTGCTGCAGACTTTCCAGGGTTTCGTGATGAAGGTGACGACGATCCTGCCGGAATCGGAGTCCGCGCTGGGCGACAGCTTGAGGCGCAGCCTGCGCGACGCCAAGGCCGCCATCGAGGAGGGGCGCGACAAGGTCGCGGCCTTGCGCGACGGTGCGCACCAGGAGGCTGCCCTGTGCGACTACCTGCGAACGACCGGGGAGCAGGACGCCGGACCGGGCCAGCACTTCACGCTGCGCTGCGAGGGCAGGGCGCGGGCGCTGCATCCGATCGTCGAGCAGGAGTTGTGCGCCATCGGCCGTGAAGCCTTGCGCAACGCCTTCCGCCACGCGGATGCAACACTGTACGAAGCGGTCGTCGAGTACGGTGCGGGCGCGCTGGTGCTGACCGTGCGGGACGACGGCCGCGGTATCGACGCCGGCGCCAGGGACAAGCAGGGCCACTGGGGCCTGCGCGGCATCGAGGAGCGCGCCCGGCGCATCCATGCCGATGCGCGCCTGCGCACGGCGCCCGGCGCCGGCACCACCTGGCGCATCGAAATCAAGGCGGCGCTGGCGTACGCGGATGTGCGCCAGGGGCCGCGCCGGCCCTGGTCCTGGCGACGCTGAAGCTCAGCGGTTCTGGGCGTCCGGGACGGTGCGCGACTCGTGCTGGGACGCGGGCGGCCTCGCCGGCGCCTGGCCGGCACTGTGGCGCAGGATCGACTGCGACTGGGACACCGGGCGCGTGAGCGGCGAGCGCCTTGCGCCGAGTGCGAAGTCGCTGGGCCGTTTCAGGCCGGTGGCCACCACGGTCACGCGCATGGCGTCGCCCAGCGACTCGTCGTAGACCGCGCCGAACTTGATGATGGCGTCGTCGCCGGTCTGCGAGCAGATGGCGTTCATGACCGCCTTGGTTTCGCGCAGCTTCAGCGTTTCCTCCGATGCGGCGATGTTGACCAGCACGCCGCGCGCGGCGCGCAGGTTCGAGCCGTCGAGCAGCGGGCAGGCGATGGCTTCCTCGGCCGCCTTGACGGCGCGGTCCTCGCCGCTGTGCTGGGCGGAACCCATCATGGCCATGCCGGTCTGGCGCATCACCGTGCGCACGTCCTCGAAATCAACGTTGACCATCCCGGGCACCGTGATGATTTCGGCAATCCCGGTCACCGCCTTGCTCAGCACTTCGTCGGCGGCGGCAAACGCCTCCTTTTGCGTGATGTCGCCGCCCAGGACTTCCTCGAGGCGGCTGTTGAGGACGATGACGAGCGAGTCGACGCAGCGCGCCAGGGTCGCGATGCCTTCTTCGGCCACGCGCATGCGCCGCGGACCTTCGAATTCGAAGGGCTTCGACACCACGCCGACGGTCAGGATGCCCAGCTCGCGCGCCACTTCGGCAATCACCGGCGCGGCGCCGGTGCCGGTGCCGCCGCCCATGCCGGCGGTGAGGAACACCATGTCGGCGCCCTTGAGCGCGTCGGCGATGATGGTGCGCTCGCGCGTGGCGCTTTCGCGTCCGACGATCGGATCGCTGCCGGCGCCGAGCCCGCTCTCGCCGAGCTGGATCCGGTGTTCGGTCTTGGTGTTCGACAGTGCTTGCGCGTCCGTATTCGCGCAAATGAATTCGAAAGTCGACACTCCGGAGGAGGCCATATGGCTGACGGCATTGCCGCCGGCACCGCCAACCCCGACAATCTTGATGACCGTTTCCGGTTGGGGAATTTTTGTTTCGGACAAGGAATACTCCGTTTGAAATAGTGCGTTCGACCGGCTGTGATTGCTGCGCGACAAGCGCTGGCGGATGCCGAGTCCATAAGACTACTTGCTGAGCTGCGCACGCGAAAGTTTGAAAACGTTACATTCGAAAACAATTGTAATAACGCGTGCAATGACGGCGAAAGGCTGGCTTGCGTCATGTCGTCCGCCCCGAATGTCCAGGATGTTCTAGAATTCCCCGATCCATCTCGTCTGCGCATGTGGTCTCGTCAGGAGGAGGGCATATGAACCTGCCGCAGGTGATCGTCCAGCCGGCGCCCCGGCCCGGCAGTTCTTTCCACCAGGCCCTCCGCATCCTGCCGGGGCCGCGCCGCGCCGCCATGTTCGATATCTACGCTTTCTGCCGCGCGGTGGACGACATCGCCGACGGCGCGGCGCCGCCCGCCGAAAAGCGTGTTGCGCTGGAATCCTGGCGCGAGGACCTGCACGCCTGCGCCGACGGCAGCGGGCCCGCCCATCTGGCGAATCTGCAGCGAGACATCGTCACTTTCTCACTCGTGCGCGCCGATTTCGACGCCGTCATCGACGGCATGCTGATGGACGCACAGTCCGAGCCGATCTGCGCGCCGCCGGCGGCAACGCTCGACCTGTATTGCGAGCGCGTCGCCAGTGCGGTCGGCCGCTTGTCGGTCAAGGTGTTCGGCATGCCGGACGATGACGGCATCCTGCTCGCGCATCACCTTGGGCGCGCGCTCCAGTTGACCAATATTCTGCGCGACATCGATGAGGATGCGGACATCGGGCGCGCCTATCTGCCGGGTGAATTGCTGGTGGAAGCGGGTATTGCCCCCGGTGACGACGGATGGAAGGCGGCCGCGATCGCAGCCGATCCCGCACTGCCGCGCGCCTGCATCCGGCTGGCCGGCCAGGCGCACGCCCATTTCGACGAGGCCACGGCCGTCATGCGCCGCCAGCACGGGGCCTGCGTGCGGACACCGCGCGTCATGGGGGCGGTCTACCAGGCGCTGCTGGCGCGCATGCTGGAGCGGGGCTGGGCCTCGCCGCGCAGCGCGGTCAGGATCGGCGGACTCGAACGGCTCGGCATCCTGCTGCGGCATGCCGTGCTTTAGACCAAACTCTCTCTGAAGGAATCATCATGCGTTATTCAGCGTTCCGGGCATTGCATGTGGGGACGGCGGGCGCAGGCGGGGTCATGCATGGGCCGCGCGGCAACAGTCTCGAGCAGGGAATCGAAGGCGCGCTGCGGGCGGTCCTGGGCGAGCAGCGTGCGGACGGACACTGGGTCTACGAACTGGAAGCGGATGCCACCATCCCTGCCGAATATGTGCTGATGGTGCACGCGCTGGGCGAGCCGGCCGACCCGGCGCTGGAAGCGCGCATCGGCCGCTACCTTCGCCGCAAGCAGGGCGCCCATGGCGGCTGGCCGCTGTTCCACGACGGCGCCTACGACCCGAGCGCCAGCGTGAAAGCCTATTTCGCCCTGAAGATGATCGGCGATTCGCCGGATGCCCCGCACATGGTCCGCGCGCGCGAGGCGATTCGGGCGCGCGGTGGCGCCGAACGCAGCAACGTATTCACCCGGATCCTGCTGGCCTTGTACGAAGTCGTGTCCTGGGATGCGGTGCCGGTCATGCCGGTCGAAATCGCGCTGCTGCCGCGCTGGTTCCCCTTCCATTTGTCCAAGGTCTCCTACTGGACCCGCACCGTTCTGACGCCGCTGCTGGTGCTCGACGCCCTCAAGCCGCGCGCGCGCAATCCGCGCGGCGTCGGCATCGACGAGCTGTTCCTGGCGCCGCCGCGCGAGCTTGGCCCGGCGGCTTGCGCGCCGCACCAGAATCCCTTCTGGTTCGCATTCTTCAGCAAGGCCGAGGCCTGCGTCCGGATGCTGCAGCCCGGCATGCCGGCGCGCCTGCGGCGCCGCGCGCTGGCACGCGCCAGCGGCTTCGTGCGCGAGCGGCTGAATGGCGAGCATGGGCTCGGCGCCATTTTTCCGGCCATGGTCAACGCCGTACTGATGTTCGATGCGATGGGTGTCCCGCGCGACGACCCGGATGCCGCCAGTGCGCGCCGTGCGGTCGACCGGCTGCTGGTGGACCGTGGCGACGAAACCTACTGCCAGCCCTGCTTTTCCCCGGTGTGGGATACGGCGCTGATGAGCCATGCGCTCCTCGAAACGGGCACGCCGGACGCCCTCGAGGCGGCCCGCCGCGGCCTCGAGTGGCTGCGTCCCCTGCAGATCGTCGACCTGCACGGCGACTGGGCGGAACGCCGCCCGGGCCTGCGCCCCGGTGGCTGGGCCTTCCAGTATGCGAATGCCCACTATCCGGATGTCGACGACACGGCGGCCGTGGCGATGGCCATGCATCGCTACGACGGGCTCCTGCCCGAGCCGGATTTCCAGGATGCGGTCGAGCGCGCCCGCGAATGGGTGCTCGGCATGCAGTGCCGCGGCGGGCGGCATGGGCACGGCTGGGGCGCGTTCGACCCCGAGAACACCCACCTCTACCTGAACAACATTCCCTTCGCCGACCACGGCGCTCTCCTCGATCCGCCCACCGCGGACGTGTCGGCACGCTGTGTCTCGATGCTGGCCCAGCTCGACCCGGCCGCCTGCCGCGACCGCAAGTCGCCGGCCGGACGTGCGCTGGCATGGCTGCTCGACGAGCAGGAAGAATGCGGCGCATGGTATGGACGCTGGGGCATGAACTATATCTACGGCGCCTGGAGCGTGCTGTGCGCGCTCGGCGCCGCCGGCCTGGGCATGCAGGACGAGGCGGCCGCGCGCGCCGTCGCATGGCTGGCATCGATCCAGAACGAGGATGGCGGCTGGGGCGAGGATGGCGACAGCTACCGTCTCGGCTACGACGGCCACCGGCCTTTCCAGTCGACCCCTTCGCAGACTGCCTGGGCGGTGCTCGGGATGATGGCGGTGGGCGCGGTCGACTCGCCGGCCGTCGCACGCGGTATCGCCTGGCTGCTCGAGCGGCAGCGCGAGGATGGGCTGTGGGACGAGGAACACCACACCGCGACCGGCTTCGAGCGCGTGTTCTACCTGCGTTACCACGGCTACGCACGCTACTTTCCCTTGTGGGCGCTGGCGCGCTACCGCAAGCTGCGCTTCAGCGGCGGCGCCAAGCCGGGGTACGGCATGTGAGGGATACCGGCGAACGGGATGCCCGGGTCATCGTCGTCTGCGGCCTGGACTTCGAAGCGGCGATGGTATCCGGAATGGGCGTGACCACCGTGCGCGGCCCTGGACCGCAACGGGTGGCCGATGGGCTCGACGTCCTGCTGGGCGGGCCGGGCGCGCGCTTCCGGGGCTGGGCCGGCATCCTCAGCTTCGGCTGCGCCGGCGCCACCGATCCTTCGCTGCGGCCGGGCGACTGCGTGCTGGCGTCCGGAGTCTGGAGCGCGGCCGGGACCTTCGCCGTGGATCGCGCCTGGTCGCGTGCACTGCGGGCCCGCTTGCCAGAGGCGCGCGAAGGCCTGCTCGCCGGGCTGGATATCCCGCTTGCCACGAGCAGGGACAAGGCCAGGCTGTGGCAGGAGCAGGGCGTGTGCGCGGTCGACATGGAATCGCATGCGGCGGCACTGGCGGCGCGGCGCCATGGCCTGCCGTTCGCCGCCTGCCGGGTGGTGCTTGACCCCGCCCGGCGCAGCCTGCCCGCATGCGCCCTGGCTGCGATGCGGCCGGATGGCGGCACCGATATCCCGGCGCTTCTGCGCGGCCTGGCGAGAGCGCCGCACGAAGCCGCGGCGCTGGCCGCGCTGGCGCTGGATGCCTGGCGCGCGCGGCGCGCGCTGCGGCGCCTGTGCGTACGGCTCGGCGGGGCGCTGGCGCCGCCGCGCTGAATCACTTGCTCCCGTCGGCGGGCTTGCCGCCCACCGTGCCCTCTCCGGTCGCCTTGCCCTTCTGGTCCGCCTCGTAGTCGGGCAGGGCCTGCGGCTGGCCTTCCTCGACCTTCGACTGGCGTTGCGCCAGCCAGGCGTCGCGTACGAACAGGTATTTGTCCAGCGCCGCCTGTTCCAACAGATTGCTTGCGTCCAGGTAGCGGGCACGCTGGCTGACGAAGTTGACGCCCCATAAGGTATTGCGTACCGCGGGGCGTGCATAGTTGACCGGCGTGACGTACTGGTCGGCGCCGAAGCCGGCGGCATCGCGGAAGGTGCTGGGCCCGAATAGCGGCAACACCAGGTAGGGCCCGCTCGGCATGCCATAGTGGGCCAGGGTCAGGCCGAAATCCTGGTCGTGCCTGGGGATCCCGGCCGGGGTGGCGATGTCGAGGAAGCCCAGCAGGCCAAAGGTGCTGTTGACGGCCACCCGCATCAGGTCGGACATGCCGTCCATGATGCGCAGCTGGGCGAAGTTGTTGAACATGACCGGCACATCGCCGAGGTTGGCAAAGAAATTCGCGATGCCGGTACGGATCGGACGCGGCACCACGCGGTTGTAGCCGCGCGCCACGGGTCGGGCGACGGTGCGGTCGACGGCGTCGTTCACGCGCCAGGTGACGCGATTGAGCGGCTCCAGAGGGTCGGCCGGATTGCTGCCCGGGCCGGTGGCGCAGCCACCCAGCGCGGCGAGGCCGGTGAGCGCGGCCAGGCGGATCGCGGGTCGCGATGCGGCGGGTTTGATGTGTGTTCGCATACGGTTCTGGCCTCGGACGTGTCAGGTGGACGAAGGCGCACGTGCGCTACTGGCCTGATGCTGCCGCGCGCGCGGCTGGCCCAGCAGGATGGGTTGGAAGAAGACGGCGCCGATCAGCGTACAGATCAGGGAAAGCACGAGCAGCTCGCCCATGCTGGCGGTGCCCGGATGCCCGGACAGCCACAGGCTGCCGAAGGCGGTCCCGGTGGTGGCGGCGCTGACCACGATGGCCTCGGTCAGCCCGTGCTGGAGCAGGGCGGCTTCACCGCTGCGCCAGGCCATGACATAGTAGATCTTGAATGCCACGCCCACGCCGAGCAGCAGGGGCAGGGCGATGATGTTGGCGAAGTTCAGGGATATGCCCAGCAGGACGCTGGCTTCCAGCGTGACCAGGCCGGACACCAGCAGCGGCACCATGGTCCGCAGCACGTCGCCGAACTGGCGGAAGGCGATCCACAGCAGCAGCGTAATGGTGAGCACGGCCAGCACCGCTGCCTGCACGAAGGCGTCGACGATCAGCGAGGCGGCACCGAGCACCGAGATCGGGCCGCCGCTGGCTTCCGGCGCCACGCGCCGCACGGCCAGCGCGAAGCGGCGCAGGCGCACGCTCTCCTCGGCCGCGCTATCCGGTTTTCCTCCGGTGGCGCGGCGGGGGCTGACGTCGACCAGCGCGCGGCCGTCCGCCGTGATCCAGTTGCGCTTCAGCCCCGCGGGCAGGCTGGCGAGCGTCACCGGGGCGGCCTGCAGCGCCAGCTTCAGGCCGTCCAGCGCGAGCCGGAGCGGGACGGCGACGGCAGCCTCGGCACGATCGCGCGCGGCGGCATCGGCGCGCGCCAGTGCGCCCAGCGCATGGCCCAGGCGTGCGGCTTGCGCGGCGCCGGGGCCGGGATGGTCGAGCGCGGCGTTGCGCAGCGCGATGGCGGCGGCCCGCAATGCCGCGACGCGCGCGCCGTCCGTGGCGGGCGGCAGGGGCTGCTGGGCCAGTACCGGTGTCAGGGCGGCCGCCGCCGCGGCGATGCGCTCGAGCTTGGCGGGCTGCTGCTCCGGCACCAGGCTGGCAAGCGTCAGCGCCTGCGCGACTTCCGGCAGCCGTTCGATGCGTGCGGCGACGGGCCGGGCCTGCTCCAGCGAGGGCGCCAGCACCTGGACATTGTCGAGGCCGATGTCGGTGCTGCGCGACAGCGCCTGCAGCGCGGTCATCGATTCGCTGCGAGGGTCCTTCAGGTGCAGCGGATTGAAGTCGAACTCGAGATGGCCCAGCAGCGGCAAGCCGGCAGCCACCAGGACCAGGGTGCCGGCCAGCAGCGGCTTGCGATGCGCCTGCAGCGCCCGGTCGACCGGCGCCAGCCGGGGAAAGCCCGGCGCCGTCCTGCCGGGCGGCGGATCGAGCAGCCGGATCAGCGCCGGCAGCACCGTCAGGCAGCAGGGCAGCGCCACGAACAGGATGCCGCAGCCGGCGATCTGGCCCAGCTCGGCAACGCCGCGGTAGGCCGTCGGCAGGAAGGCGAGGAAACCGAAGGCGGTGGCGATCGCCGCCAGCAGGAGCGGCAGCGCGATCGCGCGGCCGGCCTCGTGCAGGGCCTGCGCCGCGCTGGTCCGGCGGTGGTGCATCTCGCGGAAGCGCACGCCGAACTGGATGCCGAAGTCGATGCCGATCCCGACGAACAGGATGGCGAACGCGATCGAGATCAGGTTCAGTGCGCCGACCATCATGATGCCCAGCGCCGCCGTCAGGGCCAGGCCGCCGGCCATGGTCAGGCACACGGCCAGGATCAGCCGTCCGGAGCGCAGCGCATACCAGAGCAGGGCCAGCACCAGCAGCATGGCGGCCAGGCTGGTGGCCAATGATCCTTCCTGGAGCGAGGCGAATTCGTCGTCCGACAGTGGAATCGGCCCGGTGAGGGTGAGGTCCGCCTGGTAGCGCTGGGCCAGGCGCAGCTCGCGCGCGCTGGCGCGGACCGCTTCAGCCGCGGCCGAGCCCGGCATCAGGTCCTTGAAGTCCAGCACGGGAATGACTTCGACCAGGCTGACGCCGCTGCCAGCGGCTCCCGTGCCGACCAGGTTCTGCCAGGAGAGCGCCGCCTGGCGTCCGGCCAGCACCCCTTCGATCGCGTCGGCGCTCTTGGCGAGCAGCGGCGCCATGCCGGGCAATCCGATCTGGCCGCCCTGCAGCGGCGCGCCGAGCGAGACCGACAGCAGGTTGGCCAGGCCGCGCAGGGAAGGATCGCGGGCCAGGGCGTTGAGCAGGGGACGGGCGTCGCGCAGGCCATCGGTCAGGCGGGCCAGCTCGGCGTCCGGTATATAGAGCAGGCCGTTGCGGCGGAAGAAGTCCTCGCCTTCGCCCAGGCTGACGGAGCGGAAACGGTCCGGCTGCCGGCGCAGGCCGGCAGCCAGTTCGCGCGCCGCCTGCGCGGCCAGCTCGGGCGCGGGCGCACGCACGACCACCAGCGTCGTATCGCTGCGTCCGGGGAAGGCTGCGGCGACGGCGGCGTCGCGCCTTGCCCAGGGCGCATCCGGGTCCATCAGGCGGCCGACGTCCGTGGTGATGGCGAAATGGCCGGCAACATACAGGCAGGCGCCGGCCACCAGCAGTGCAAACCCCGCCACGACGGCCCAGGCGTAGCGCACCGAGAGGTCGACGATCCTGGCGATCAGTGTGGTCAGCATGTGCTCGTGAAAATGGAGTCTGGCTCATTAAACCCGAGAACGCGGCGCCGCACCGCACGATACAGCGCGCCGCCGGGCCAGCGAAACGGGGCCTGGCCGCGCATTGCGCTACACTGGTCCGGCCCGCGCCGGGCCGCCCTTCGGGAGACGCAGAATGAAGCTGGCCAAGCCCTCCTTGCTATTGCCGATCGCCGTGCTGTGCATGGCGGCCTTGCCGTGCGCCCGTGCCGGGCAGGCCGAGCCGGAACCGCAGGCCTCGGCGCAGGCGAGCCGTTCGCCGGAGCAAGTGGTGAAATCCACGATCGACGGCGTGATGGCGGCGATCCGCAGCGATCCGGGCGCCCGCGCCGGCGATCCGGAGCGGACTTATCAGGTGGTCAGGAAAACTTTCTTGCCGTCCACCGACTTCATGCTGACCACCCAATACGCGGTCGGCCCGGCCTGGGCCTCGGCGACGCCGGCGCAGCGCGAGGCGCTGTTCACCCAGTTCCAGACCCTGCTGGCACGTACCTATGCGCTGCAGCTGACCCAGATCCGCGAGCAGGACACGAGCTTCAAGTATGCCAGGCCGGCGCCGCTGGCGGCCGGCGCCAGCGATGCGGTGGTCAAGACCAGCGTCACCACGGGCGGGGAGCTCATGCCGATCGCGTATCGCCTGCGCAAGACCGGCGCCGGCTGGAAGATCTACGACATCGACATGATGGGCGCCTGGATGATCCAGGTCTACCGCCGCCAGTTCGCGGCCCAGCTGTCGGCGGGCGGCGTCGATGGACTGATCAGCTACCTGGCGGCGCACAACGCGGCCCCTTGATGTTTTCCCGGCGCCAGCGTCCCGTTTCGAACCACTGCCATGACACCAGCGCCGGAATGCCGATGAGGAGTTCGCGCATGCGCTTGACCAGGGCCAGCGACAGGGATACGTCGCCGCCCACGCCGGCGAGGTGGCCGAACAGGACGGTGGCCGCCTCCTGCACGCCGAGTCCGGCCGGCACCATGAAGCCGGCATGGCGCGCCGCCTGGCTCAGGGCCTCGATCGCGAGCGCGGTCGGCAGGTCCACCGGATGGCCGAGCAGGCGCAGCGCATACCAGGTCTCGAAGCTGCCGGCGAAATAAGACAGCAGCTGCCAGCCCAGCGCGCGCAGCAGGAGGACGCGCCGTTCGAACAGCCGGGCCACGGCGGCGTCGAGGGCGGCGCCGTCCAGGCCCAGGCCGGCCACGATGCGGTCGCCGGACAGGCGCAGCGCCAGCGCCTCCAGCCGCCGGAAGGCCTGGCCGCCGCGCAGCAGCCACCAGGCCAGCAGGGGCAGCGGCAGCGACAGCAGCAGGCTGGCGCCGATCACCCAGACCTGGCCCATGCCGGCGGCCACATGGGCCATCAGCACCACGCCCAGCCCACAGAACAGGTAGAGCACGGCAATCGTGATCAGCACCTCGACGATCACGCTGGCGGTGACGCCGGCGGTGTCGGGAATACGCAGGCGCGCCAGGCGCACGCCCGCCAGTTCGCCGCCGACGCCGGCCGCGGGCAGCAGGCGGTTGATGGCTTCGCGTACCGATGCGACCCACAGCAGGTAGGGCAGGGATGGCGGCCTCGCCTCTGGCCCCGCGCCTTGCCCGCTTGCCCGTGCGCTTGCGGGCGCAAACCAGGGCTCGAGCAGGATCCGCCAGGCCCAGGCGTCGAGCGCCAGCGTGCCGAGGCGAACCGGCACCAGCAGCAGCAGGGGCCAGCCGGCATGGGCGAAGGCGCGCAGCACGTCGCGCCAGCCCTGCCACGCGACCAGCGCGCACAGCAGCGCCAGCCCGGCGATCCCCCCGCCGATGACCAGCCGCCTCATGCGGAAACGAGGTCGGCAAAGCCGCCGAAGCGAAACCCGCGCGCGCGCAGGCCATCGCGCGCCTGGCGGACCCGTGGCGAAACCAGGGCGCTGTATTCCTCCGCGTGGCGGTAGTCCGTCATCGAGGCGGCGATCGCGGCGCCCGATTCCAGGGCGGGATGCAGATACAGTTCGCCGACGCCGGAAGCCGGTAGTTCCCGCAGCGCAGCCAGCAGCGCTGCTTCATCGAAGCGTCCCGACCGGCGCAGGCCGACGATATAGTCGTTGTGGTGGATGCCGGCCGCCCGCAGCCGGGCACGCAACAGGAACAGCCAGGGCCGCAGCCAGAACGGCAGGCCGTGTTCCAGCGGCAGGCGCACCGCGCGCAGCCCGAAGTCGCGGCCGATCTCCAGGATCAGCGAGAGCACGGTCGGATGCAGGTGGAAGTGCTTGTGTGCGTTGAGGTGGTCGAGCGCCAGTCCGGTGGCGGCGAATTCTTCGAACTGGGCACGGATCTCGAGCGCCAGCTGGGTCCGGACACGGGGCAGGAAGAAGAAGCGGAAGCCGTCACGCACCATGCGCGAGCCGAAGCGGCCGGAGGCGTCGACGAGGTCGGGGATCAGGCAGCGCGGCAGGCAGGGTTCGCCATCGGCCAGCACCAGGTGCAGGCCGACCCGCAGCGCGGGACAGGCGCGCGCCCGCGCCAGCGCATCGCCCGCGGCAGGCGCGCCGACCATCAGGCTCGCGGCGGACAGGATGCCGCCGCGATGCGCGCGCTCGACCGCCTGGTTGACGCTGGCGTGCAGGCCGAAATCGTCGGCGGTGACGATCAGGCCGGGCCCGGCCGCCGCATTCATGCCTGGTGGGCGCGGAGGAAGCGGAAGAATTCCACGCCCTCGCGCAGGCGCCGCTTCGTCATCTCCCAGCTCTGCACCATTTCGCGCACGATCTCCCAGATCTTCGAGGGACGGAAGTAGAAGCTGCGGTAGAAGCGTTCCACCCCGTGGTACATCTCCTCGCTCGACAGGTGCGGATAGCTGAGGGCGGCCAGTTGCACCCCGCTCTCGTTCACCAGGTTGATGGTCCGGTTGGGCGGGATCCACTCGTTCTCGACCGCCTGCTCGTAGAGCCGGGTGCCGGGATACGGCGCCGCCAGCGACACCTGGATCGTGTGCGGGTTGATTTCCTTGGCGAAGGCGATCGACTTGTCGATGGTCTCGCGGGTTTCGCCGGGCAGGCCGAGGATGAAGGTGCCGTGCACCGTGATGCCGAGGGCGCGGCAGTCGGCGGCGAAGCGCCGCGCGATGTCGGTGCGCAAGCCCTTCTTGATGTTCAGGAGGATCTGGTCGTCGCCGGATTCGTAGCCCACCAGCAGCAGGCGCAGGCCGTTCTCCTTCATGATCTTCAAGGTCGAGTAGGGCACGTTGGCCTTGGCATTGCACGACCAGGTGACGCCCAGCTTGCCGAGGCCGCGCGCGATTTCCTCGGCGCGCGGGCGGAAGTCGGTGAAGGTATCGTCGTCGAACATGATCTCCTTCACTTCCGGCATGTTCTCCTTGATCCAGCGGACCTCCTCCAGCACGCTTTCCGGCGAGCGGATCCGGTAGCGATGCCCGCCGACGGTCTGCGGCCACAGGCAGAAGGTGCAGCGCGAGCGGCAGCCGCGTCCGGTGTACAGGGAAACATAGGGATAGTTCAGGTAGCCGATGAAGTAATTGCGGATATTCAGGTCGCGCTTGTAGACCGGCGCGACGAAGGGCAGTTCGTCCATGTTCTCGATCATCGCGCGCGGCGGATTGTGGTGGATGGTCCCGTCCCGGCCGCGCCAGCTGATGCCGTCGACTTCGTCGAAGGGCAGGCCGGCGGCCAGGTCGCGGCAGGTGTAGTCGAATTCCTCGCGCGCCACGAAGTCGATCGCGGCACTCGCCGCCAGCGATGGCCCGGGGTCGACCGCGACCTTGGCGCCCACCATGCCGACCAGGATGGCCGGCCTGCTTTCCTTGAGCAGTTCGGCGAAGCGCGCATCGCTGGGGAAGGAGGGCGTGCTGGTATGGATGATCACCAGCTCGTAGTCGCGCGCGATGGCCAGGGTCTGTTCGACCGTCAATCCATCCGCCGGCGCGTCGAGCAGGCGGCTGCCGGGTACCAGGGCGGCCGGCTGGGCCAGCCAGGTCGGGTACCAGAAGGAGCGGATCTCCCGCCTGGCCTGGTAGCGCGAACCGGCGCCGCCGTCGAAGCCGTCGAAGGACGGCACTTGCAGGAAGAGCGTTTTGAGCTGCGGCTTGGTGGTCATCGGGGGCTCCGTCCGGGTTCGGGTTTGTCGAGGGAGGCTGGGCGTGCGCCGCCGCGGTCGGGGCGGTCGGGGCGGTCGCGGCGGTCGACACTCAGGAGGTGATCGCGCCAGCGTGCGGTGGCGCCGGCAAATGCGCTCAGCCATTCCAGCAGCAGCAGGCAGTCGCGCAGCGGCGCCATGAGAAAGTTGGCCGGTCCCGGCGAGGTACGCGCCTGCAGGGCCATGCGGGCGCACAGGCCGACCGAGGCCAGGGCCCAGCTCCAGGCGCCGGGTGCGAGCCAGAGGCCGAGCGCGAGCATCGGCAGCGTGAAGGTCACAAAACAGAATGCGTAGCCGGCCGGGTTGAGGGAACGGATGGTCTGCATCCAGCGCCGCTCGCGCCGCCAGAGCGCGGCCAGGCGCGTTTCGGTGACGTCGGTGGACACGCGCACGTCCGACAGGACCGTCGCGAGTCCGCGCCGGCGGGCCAGTTCCCCGAGCCAGAAGTCGTCCGCCAGCCTGTCCTTCAAGGCCTCGAAGCCGCCGATCGCGCGCAGCACCTCCGCGCGCAGGGCAATGGTGGCGCCGAAGCCGAAATCGCTGCTGCCGCCGCGGCTCGCCACCGCGACCGAGGGGGCGAACCAGGTGTCGATGAACAGCGCGCCCAGGCGGCTCCAGAAGCCGGCCGTCGCCCGTCCGCGGTAGAGGCAGGTGACGATGCCGACCCGGGGATCGGACAGCGGCGCGGTGACGCGTTCGAGGTAGTCGGGCTCGACGGCGATGTCGCTGTCCGCCAGCACCAGCCGGGGATGGCGGGCTTGCGGCGCCAAGTTGATCAGGTTGCTCACCTTGAGGTTGCTGCCGTACACCCGCGAGTCGACCACCAATGCGATGTCGAGCGCCGGATGGCGCCGCCGGATGCGCTCGACCACGGCAATGGCGGGGTCGTCGGGCGAGCGCACGCCGAACACGAGCTGGAAGCTGGGGTGGTGTTGCACGCACAGGGTTTCCAGGTTCTGTTCGAGCCGGGGCTCGGCGCCGCACAGCGGCTTCAGCACGCTCACCGGAAGGCGCGCGCCGTCGGCGCCGGGCTGCGCACGGCGCCAGGTACGGGGGCGGCACAGCAGGGCCGCAAGCGCATACAGCGTGGCCAGCACGATCAGCAGCAGACCGGGGACGGTGCTCAGCGTTAGCATCGGATGGCGCTCCCGCCTGTCAGGCCGGCCCGGCCCCGCCGCTACCAGGCGCCTGCGCGGCCTTGCGCCCGCGGATCTCCTCGAGCTTGATGGCGACGTGGCGCGCATGGACGTACCTGGCGGGCCGCTGGCCTTCGAGCGCGATGTCCGGCGCCATCGGGCCGCTCGTGGCCACACCCTTCAGGGCGACCCGGGCCGCGCTCAGCGGGTGGGCGAAGGTGTCGGTCACGGCGCTCGCCTCGTAGCCGCTGTGCACCATGCAGTTGGCGCATTTCTCGTAGCGCCCGGTGCCGTAGGCATCCCAGTCGGTCTCCTCCATCAGGGCCTTGAAGGTCGGGGCATAGCCTTCCCCGAGCAGGTAGCAGGGGCGCTGCCAGCCGAACACGGTACGCGCCGGATTGCCCCAGGGCGTGCAGTGATAGGTCTGGTTCCCGGCCAGGAAGTCGAGGAAGAGGCTGGACTGGCTGAAGGGCCAGCGCCGGCCGCCTTCGCCGCGCGCCAGGATGTCGCGGAATAGTTGCCGGGTCGCGTTACGGGTCAGGAAGTGCTGCTGCTCGGGGGCGCGCTCGTAGGCATAGCCGGGCGAGACGGTGATGCCGTCCACGCCGAGTTCCCCGACCGTATCGAAGAAGGCCGCGACCCGTTCGGGCTGGGCATCGTTGAACAGCGTGCAGTTGATGTTGACGCGGAAGCCCGCTTCCTTGGCGCGCCGGATCGCCGCGACCGCGCGCCTGTACACGCCGCGCTGGCTCACCGCGTGGTCGTGCGCCGCTTCGTCGCCGTCGAGGTGCACCGACCAGACGAAGAAGGGACTCGGACGGTACTGGTCCAGCTTCTTTTCCATCAGCAGCGCGTTGGTGCAGAGGTAGACGAACTTGCGGCGCGCGACGATGCCGGCGGCGATGGCCGGCATGTCCTTGTGCAGCAGGGGTTCGCCGCCGGCGATCGACACCACCGGGGCGCCGCACTCGTCGACGGCGCCGAGGCACTCCTCGAGCGACAGCCGCTGGTCGAGGATCTCGTCCGGATAATCGATCTTGCCGCAGCCCGAGCAGGCCAGGTTGCAGCGGAACAGGGGCTCGAGCATCAGCGCGAGCGGATAGCGCTTCTGGCCGGCGAGGTGCTTGCGCAGCACGTAGGCGCCGACCAGGGTTTTCTGCAGCAGGGGGATTGCCATGCGACCTCCGGCAGGCGTTCAGGCGGGGCAGTCCGCCAGTTCGGCGGGCAGGCGGAACTCCACGCGTTCCACCGGTCCGTCCATGGTCGTGAGTTCCACCGGACCCAGGCGGCGCAGGATGTCGATGACATCCTCGACCATCGCTTCGGGCGCCGAGGCGCCGGCCGTGATGCCCACCGAGGCGGCGTTCGCCACCCAGGCGGGGTCGAGCTCGCTGCCGTCGGCCAGCAGGTAGCTCGGGATCCCGCATTCGGTGCCGAGTTCGCGCAGCCGGTTGGAGTTCGAACTGTTGGCGGCGCCGACGACCAGCAGGACATCCACCTGGCTCGCCAGCTCGCGCACGGCGCGCTGGCGGTTCTGGGTCGCGTAGCAGATGTCCCGGACTTCCGGCCCGACGATGTCGCTGAAGCGCCGCTGCAGTACCGCGATGACGCCGCGGGTATCGTCGACGCTGAGCGTGGTCTGGGTGATGTAGGCCAGCGGCGTGTCGGCCGGCAGCTCGAGCGCCTCCGCTTCCCGCTCGTTCTGGACCAGCAGCACCGGGCCGTCGATCTGGCCCATCGTGCCCTCGACCTCCGCATGGCCGGCGTGGCCGATCAGGATCACCGTGCGGCCGCCGGCCACGTACTGGCGGCCCTGGACATGGACCTTGGTCACCAGTGGACAGGTGGCGTCCAGCACGTGCAGGCCGCGCGCCTGTCCGTCCGCCTCGACCTCGCGCGCCACGCCGTGGGCGCTGAAGATCGTCACGGCCCCTGGCGGCACCCGTTGCAGTTCGTCGACGAACACGGCGCCCTTGTCCCGCAAGCCGTCGACCACGGTCTTGTTGTGGACGATCTCGTGGCGCACGTAGACGGGCGCGCCGTGCCGGTCGAGCGCGCGCTGGACGATCTCGATGGCGCGGACGACGCCGGCGCAGAATCCGCGCGGTTGGGCAAGAATCACTCGCATGGGAGTTCTCCATGAAGGCGGTCAGGCGATGTTTTGATTACAATCGGCTCACGGACGCCGGCTGCGGGCGCCGCTGGGAGGTGCCGATGGCTGGACAGGAAAGGATCTTGATCACCGGCGCGGCCGGCTTCATCGGTTCCGCCGTGGCGCGCGCGGCCCTCGCGCAAGGCCATCCGGTACGCCTGCTGGTGCGCGAAGGCAGTCCGCGCGCCAACCTCGACGGGCTCGAGGCGGAACTCGCCGTCGGCGATGTGCGCGACCAGGCCGCCGTCGAACGCGCACTGGACGGGGTGTCCTGCCTGCTGCACCTGGCGGCCGACTATCGCCTGTGGGCGCGCGATCCCGAAGAGATCGTGCGCAACAACGTCCAGGGAACGGCCGCCGTCATGCGGGCGGCGCTGGACGCCGGCGTCGACCGCGTCGTCTACACGAGCAGCGTCGCCACCCTGCGCGTCGGGCCCGACACCGTGGCGGCCTGCGAGGACGAGCCGGCGGCGGCCGGGCAGGCGATCGGCGCCTACAAGCGCAGCAAGATCCTGGCCGAGCGCCTGGTCGAACGGATGGTGGCCGAGGACGGCCTGCCGGCGGTGATCGTCAATCCGTCCACGCCGATCGGCGCGCGCGACCTGCGGCCCACGCCGACCGGACGCATCATCGTCGAAGCGGCGTGCGGACGCATGCCGGCCTTTGTCGAGACCGGCCTGAACGTCGTCGACGTGGACGACGTGGCGCAGGGCCACCTGCTGGCGCTGGCGCGCGGCCGCATCGGCCAGCGCTACATCCTGGGTGGCAGCAACCTCATGCTGCGCGAGCTGCTCGGCGAGATCGCCGTTCTTGCGGGACGTCGTCCGCCCCGGGTCAGGCTGCCGGTGGCGCCGCTGATGCCGCTGGCCCATGTGGCCGAAGGCATCGCCCGCCTGAACGGGCGCGAGCCCTTCCTCACCGTGGACGGCCTGCGCATGTCGCGCAACCGGATGTTCTTCACCTCGGCCAAGGCCGAGCGCGAGCTCGGCTACCGGCCGCACGCCCACGCGGCGGCGCTGCGTGCGGCGCTCGCCTGGTTCGAAGGCGCCGGCTACCTGGGGTAAGAGGCAGGCCGGCAAGCGGGCAATCGAGGCTGGCATCGCTGGGCCTCAGTCCGGGCGTTCGGCGCGCGGCGCGGCGGCGCGGGCGCCGGTCCTGGCGCGGGGGAGCAGCCGCAGGGCCAGGCGCGCCAGGCGCGGCACAGTCACGGGGCGCTGCAGGCGCTGGTCGTAGCCGGCGAAGCGGCGTTCGTTCTCTTGCAGGCAAAGGGCCAGCAACTCGCGCAAGGTCGGCGCTTCGGCCGTTACGGATTGCGCGCCGTTCAGCGTGAAATTGTTATCCGGCGCGGCCGCGTCCCCGTTACCGTCGGCGTCGATGGCGCGCGCCAGGCCGATGCGCTCCCAGACCAGGAAAGCCCAGACCCGGGCCACCCTGGCTTCGAAACGCAGGCGCTGCCGGAAGCCGAGCTGGGCCCGGTGCCAGGCCAGCCAGTTGGCGAACAGCAGAATGTGGCGGCACTCTTCCTGCATGACGGGCTCGAAGGTGTCCACCAGTTCGCCCGGGAACAGGCCGGAGCGGCGCGTCACCTCGAACAGGCCGAAGGCGAAGAAACTGTCGATGCATTCGCTGTAGCCGGTGACCAGGTAGGCCCACTCGGTGTCGCCGGGCCAGGCGTACGGCGCCTCGGGCGCCAGGCGGATGCCGTAGGCCTCGACCATGCGCGACAGGACTTCCTTGTGCCGGTTTTCCTCCCAGGCATTGAGGGCGAGCGCACAGCGGATGTCCGGGTTCGCTACGGTGCCGGCGTAGGCCGCCATACGCAGGCGCGCCTTGCCTTCGGTCTGGACCGCGATGTCCCAGATCGGCAGCGCGACGATGCGCGCCAGTGCGGCCGGTTCGAGCGCCGGCCAGTCGAGCACCGCGGGCCGGTAGGGATTGAAGGTATCGCGGAACATGCGGCAGGTCTCGGTCCGGTGCAGCTCGCTTCCCGGCACCAGTGGACCCGCAGCCGGGCTGACCCAGCGCCGCATGCCTGCATCGGCTGCGTCGAGCGCCGCACGGTCGGCGCGCGACCTGGCCTGCGGCGGCGGACGGAAGCCGGGCACGAGTTGCTCGATATCGAAATCATCGTACAAATACTTGCCCATGCGATTCCCCCGCAGGCCGCCTATCCGTGCAAGCGATCATACACGGGTGTCTTCGGCGGCGGCACACGCAAACCCGGTGTCGTCCAGAACGGACATCGTGCTTTGCAGCAGCATCGTCCTGGAGCCTGTTCCGAAATATAATAGGCGACCGCATGGGGCCCTGTTCGTCAGGGCTCTGTTTTTTGCACTTTGAGCACAGATTTGGACCCCTTCCATGGAAATTAAAGTCAACTTTCTCGACAAGCTGCGTCTCGAGGCCAAGTTCGATGACTTCACGGTGATCGCCGACCAGCCGATCCGCTACAAAGGCGACGGCTCGGCGCCCGGCCCCTTCGACTACTTCCTGGCTTCGTCGGCCCTGTGCGCGGCATACTTCGTGAAGTTGTACTGCAATACTCGCAACATCCCGACCGACAACATCCGTCTTTCGCAGAACAATATCGTCGATCCCGAAAACCGCTACCAGCAGATCTTCAAGATCCAGGTCGAGCTGCCGCCGGATATCTCCGACAAGGACCGCCAGGGCATCCTGCGTTCGATCGACCGCTGCACCGTGAAGAAAGTGGTGCAGACCGGCCCCGAATTCGTGATCGAGGAAGTCGAGAACCTGGACGCCGATGCCCAGGCCCTGCTGAGCGTGCAGTCGTCCGGCGAATCGAGCACCTATATTCCCGGCAAGGATCTGCCGCTGGAGCAGACCATCGCGAATATGTCCGGCCTGCTGGCCGGCCTGGGCATCAAGATCGAAATCGCTTCGTGGCGCAATATCGTGCCGAATGTCTGGTCGCTGCATATCCGCGATGCGCATTCGCCGATGTGTTTCACCAATGGCAAGGGCGCGACCAAGGAAAGCGCACTGGCTTCGGCCCTGGGCGAGTACATCGAACGCCTGAGCAACAACCACTTCTATGCCGGCGCCTACTGGGGCGAGGAGATCGCCAACGCCTCCTTCGTGCATTATCCGGACGAGCGCTGGTTCCAGCCCGGTGCCGACGATGCGCTGCCGCCGGAGATCCTGGACGAGTATTGCCTGGGTGTCTACGATCCGGACGGCGAACTGCGCGGCTCGCACCTGTACGACACCAACTCGGGCAAGGTCGAGCGCGGCATCGTCTCCCTGCCGTATGTGCGGCAGTCGGATGGCGAGACCGTGTATTTCCCGTCCAACCTGATCGAGAACCTCTACGCCAGCAATGGCATGAGCGCCGGTAATACGCTGGCCGAAGCCCAGGTGCAGTGCCTGTCCGAGATTTTCGAACGGGCGGTCAAGCGCGAAATCATCGAAGGCGAAATCGCCTTGCCCGATGTGCCCTCGGCAGTCCTGGCAAAATACCCCGGCATCGTGGCCGGCATCCAGGGCCTGGAAGAGCAGGGCTTCCCGGTGCTGGTCAAGGACGCCTCGCTGGGCGGACAGTATCCGGTCATGTGCGTCACCTTGATGAATCCGCGTACGGGCGGCGTGTTTGCTTCCTTCGGCGCGCACCCGAGCTTCGAGGTGGCGCTCGAGCGCAGCCTGACGGAATTGATGCAGGGCCGCAGTTTCGAAGGTTTGAACGACCTGCCGCCGCCGACCTTCGCCAGCGAAGCCGTGACCGAGCCCTACAATTTCGTCGAACACTTCATCGATTCGAGCGGTGTGGTGTCGTGGCGCTTCTTCAGCGCCAGGTCGGAGTACGATTTCGTCGAGTGGGATTTCTCGGGCGAAGGCAGCAATTCGAATGCCGACGAAGCCGCAACCCTGCTCGGCATTCTCGAAGACATGGGCAAGGAGGTCTATATGGCCGTGTATGACGAGCTGGGCGCCACCGCCTGCCGCATCCTGGTGCCCGGTTACTCCGAAATCTATCCGGTCGAGGATCTGGTCTGGGATAACACCAACAAATCGCTGCTGTTCCGCGAAGACATCCTGAACCTGCACCGCCTCGGCGACGATGCCTTGGCCGCACTGCTGGAGCGTCTCGAGAACAACGAGCTGGACGAATATTCCGACATCGCCACCCTGATCGGCATCGAATTCGACGAAAACACGGACTGGGGACAGCTGACCGTGCTGGAACTGAGGCTGCTGATCAATCTCGCCTTGCGGCAGTTCGAAGAAGCCCAGGAACTGGTGGGCGCCTTCCTGCAGTACAACGACAATACCGTCGAACGCCGCCTGTTCTACCAGGCCTTGAGCGCGGTGCTGGAAGTGGTGCTCGACGACGAGCTGGAACTGGACGATTATGTGGTCAATTTCCGCCGCATGTACGGCAATCCGCGCATGGACGCGGTGCTGGGGTCGGTGGACGGCAGCGTCCGGTTCTTCGGCCTGACCCCGACCAGCATGAAACTCGAAGGTCTCGACAGGCATCATCGCCTGATGGACAGCTACAAGAAACTGCACAAGGCAAGGGCCAACAGCAAATGACCATCTTCGCTACTCCCGTTTTCGACGCCACCGTGATCTACGACGGCAAGGAACTCTTCAAAGGCCGCGGCGCCGCCAGCATGTGGGCCGAAAAGCTGGCCCGGGAAATCGAAAGCCCCGTCACCGTGGAAAAGATCGGTACCGGCTGGGCCCTGTGCGGCAGCGTCGACGGTGTCGAGTGCAAATGGGGCATTCTCGGCCAGCGCCTCAAGCGCCTGGACTGAGGCCGGCGTCAGGCAAGCATGTCGACTTCATCGCTGACGATCTCGCGCATCCTGCACGCCGGCTACGTGGTCGAATGCGATGGCACCCGCATCGCATTCGATACGATCTTCGAGAATCCGTTCAGCCGCAACTGCCACGCCTTTCCCGACGTCCGTTTCGACCAGCAGCAGATCCGGCGCCAGCATTTCGACGCCGTGTTCATCTCGCACTTTCACGATGACCACTGCTCGCTGGAGAGCCTCGACCTACTGGACCGCGCTACGCCGCTGTACATCTACTGCATCTTCGAGGAATTGTTCGACATGGTGCGCCAGCTCGGCTTCCGGCGGGTGCATCCCCTGCGCCTGAACGAGCCGGTCGAGGTGGGCGCCATCCAGGTGGTGCCGCGCGAAGCGATGGATGCCGATGTCGACTCGATGTTCCAGGTGAAGGCGGGCGGGCTGAACCTCCTCAACGTCGTCGATTCCTGGATCGACGAGGACACGCTCGCCAAACTGGCCGGGGAGGGGCCCTGGGACATGGTGTTGTGGCCGTTCCAGACCATGCGCGAACTCGAAGTGCTGGCGCCTTCGCGCGCCGTTGCGGCGCCGCCGGCCCTGCCGGAGGAGTGGCTGCCGCAACTCGCAGCCCTGAATCCGCGCTATGTCGTGCCGAGCTCCTGCCAGTTTTTGCAGGAACCGTGGTCGTGGTACAACCGTGCCTTCTTTCCGATTTCGTATGCGCAGTTTGGCCGGGAGGTGGCGGCGGCGCTGCCGATGACCCAGGTGGTGAGGCTCGATCCCGGGATGTCGGTGCGGCTCGACGCCACCTCGCTGCAGCCGGCGCCGCCCCTGGACTGGGTGATTCCGGTCGGTCGCCAGGATGTCGATTACGTCTACGAGGGCAATGCGAAGCCGCCGTCGACGGCCGATATCGCGCGCCATTTTGCGCCCCTGACGGCGGCCCAGCATGCGCGCGTGATGGACTACTGCCGCACGAAGCTGCCCGAGAAATACGCCGAAGTCGAGGCCGCATCCAGCTATTTCGACCATCCCCGCGTCTGGCAGCTGTCGGTCTACGACCACAGGGGCCAGGCGACGCGCTTCCGCTACCGGCTCGAGGCCGACGGCGGCGCCCGCCTGGACGAGGACGCCGCACCGCTGGCCTGGACCACCGACATTCCCGCCGCCAAGCTGTATGCGGCGCTCGAACTCGGCGAATCGCTGACCTCGATGTACATGCGCATCAACGACACCGTGTTCGACGCCGACACCGAGCGCGAACTGGCGGATGCCGATGTGGTCGACGATCCGCTGATCCGCTGCCTTTTCAGCGACACTTTCGGCGCCTACCAGGCGGCCCAGCTGCGCAGGCTGCTGGACGGCTCCTCGTCCTGAGCGGACGCGCCGGCCTCAATCCGCCTCGGCGATGAAGCCGGCGACCAGCGCGGCGAGTTCATCGGGCCGTTCCCGGTGCGGCACATGCCCGGTATCCTGCATCATCACGATGCGCGACGGTCCGCCGCAACGCTCCGCGATCATCGCGGGATGACGCGCCGAGCCGTATTCGTCGCGTACGCCATGGACGGCCAGCACCGGGCTGGTCACCAGCGGCAGGACCTCGTCGAGCGACCAGCTTCCGAATGCGGGATCGAGCCAGGTTTCGGTCCAGGCGTCCAGCACCCATCCGGCCTTTTCTCCGTGATACCTGGTCAGGCGTTCGAACTGGTCGGGGTTCTTAAATTCTTCCTTCGCGATCCGGATGCCTTGCCGGGTTTCGTCGGCGGCATAAGCCTGGGCCGCCACGGTGACCAGCGCACTGCAGTCGTCGGCGTAGCGGGCGGCGCAATGCACCGCCATGCCGCCGCCCACGCTGTGGCCCAAGGCGAGGAAGCGCTGCAGGCCGAGCCGTTCGCGAATCAGCGGGAAGAAGCGTTCGGCCTCGTCGGCCACGAAATCCAGTTGTAATCGGTCCTGCCTGGGGTCGGAACGGCCGAATCCCTGCCTGTCATAGGCAATCACGGCGCGGCCGGTGGCGGCGGCCAGCCTTGCGGGAAAATCCCGCCACAGTTCCACGCAACCCAGCGAATCATGGAAAAGTACGATGGGCGCCTTGTCGGCGGCGCCATTCCAGACGCGGGTGAAGAGGCGGCCTTGCGGGTGGGCGATCCAGACGTCCCGGTGCGGGAGAGGGGAGATTGCGGGCTTGTTCATCGCAAAACGATAGCATAAGGGACTGGAGGCGCCATCTCGCAATAGAATATAGCCGGGTTGACTACGAGGAGACTACCATGCAGCAAAGCTTGAGCTACGTGCACGGCGCACATGAGGTCCCGCTGATCGGCGAATCGATCGGGGTTCATCTCGCATCGATCGCCGCGCGTTTCGGCGATAACGATGCGCTGATCGTGCGCCACCAGAATATCCGCTGGACCTACCGCGAATTCGACGAGCGGGTGACACGCCTGGCCGCCGGTCTCCTCGGGCTCGGGCTGGAGCCCGGCGCCCGGGTCGGTATCTGGGCCCAGAACTGCGCCGAATGGGTACTGGTGCAGTTCGCGACCGCGCGCGCCGGCCTGATCATGGTGAACATCAATCCGGCCTATCGCCGCTCCGAGCTCGAATACGTGCTCAACAAGGTAAGGTGCAGCGCCCTGATCCTGGCTCCCGCTTTCAAATCGAGCGATTACATCGGCATGGTGCAGGAGATTGCGCCGGAAATCCATCAATGCAAACCGGGTGCGCTGCAGTCGCTCCGGCTGCCGCACCTGCGTCATGTGGTGCGCCTCGGTGCCGAACGGACGCCCGGCATGGCCAATTTCGATGAACTGCTGGCGCCGCCCGGCGCCGAGGCGCTGGCCTTGTTGTCGAAGGTGCAGAGCGAGGTGCAGTTCGATGACCCGGTCAATATCCAGTTCACCTCCGGCACGACGGGCGCACCGAAAGGCGCAACGCTGAGCCACCATAACATCCTGAACAATGGTTTCTTCATCGGCGAGGCGATGAAGTTGAGTATGCGCGACCGCCTGTGTATCCCCGTGCCCTTGTACCACTGCTTCGGCATGGTGCTCGGTAATCTGGCCTGCGTCACACATGGCGCGACCATGGTATTCCCCGGCGACAGCTTCGATCCGAAAGCGGTATTGGAAACGGTGCAGGCGGAACGCTGCACGGGCCTGCATGGCGTCCCGACGATGTTCATCGCCATCCTCGATCATCCGGATTTTGCGCAATACGATCTGTCGACGCTAAGGACCGGCATCATGGCCGGCTCTCCGTGTCCGGCCGAGGTGATGAGCCGGGTCATCAATCATATGCACATGGGCGAAATCACGATTGCCTACGGGATGACGGAAACCTCGCCCGTGTCCTTCCAGAGTTCGGTCGACGATCCGGTTGCGCTGCGGGTCACGACCATCGGCCGCGTCCATCCTCATCTCGAAGTCAAGATCGTCGATGCCAATGGCCGGATCGTTCCGCGTGGCGTCAAGGGCGAATTGCTGACCCGCGGCTATTCGGTCATGCTGGGTTACTGGGACGACGAGGAAAAGACGCGCGACACCATCGATGCGGCGCGCTGGCTGCATACGGGCGACCTGGCCGTCATCGACGAAAACGGTTTCGCGGCCATCGTGGGCCGCTCCAAGGACATGGTGATCCGTGGCGGCGAAAACATCTATCCCCGTGAGATCGAGGAATTCCTGTATCGCCATCCGAAGATCATGGATGTGCAGTGCGTGGGCGTGCCGGACCAGAAATTCGGCGAGGAGCTGTGCGCCTGTATTATCCTGCGCCCCGGGCAGGAAGCCAGCGCCGAAGAGATCCAGGATTTCTGCCGCGGCCAGATCGCCCATTACAAGATACCCCGCTATATCCGCTTCGTGTCTGCGTTCCCGATGACGGTGACGGGCAAGATCCAGAAGTATGTCTTGCGGGACCAGATCGCCACCGAGCTTGGCCTCGGCGGTTGAGCAAGCCAGCCATGGAATGCACATGTCGGACAATAAGAACACCCTCTTTCAGTTGACCCTGACCGATATCGAAGTCGGTTCCCTGCTGGTGAAAGTGCTGGCGCAGCATGCGAAATCCGGACGAGGCGAGCCGATTGCCCATGACGATTTGCTGACGCTCGGGCGCAATATGTATCCGAAGGATGCGATGTTTGGCCGTGAGGTGCCGGTGGGGATCGGCATGAAGCTCGCCTTCGTCGAGTCCTTCTGCAAGGCGAACGGCTACCCGAACCTCGCTTGCCTGGCGGCGGGCAGGACGGCTACCGGCCCTGAAGGGGAGGCCGAGCGGAAGGCCGTAGCGGCATTCGACTGGACCGGCGTCGATGCGGCGCTGGCGGCATACGCAGAGGCAGCACGGGCCGCGGTGCCGAAGCGATTCAAGCCGCGCAAGGAACGTCCCGCGGACGTCGCCTGGTATGCCTATTACTGCTCGCATCGCGAGGCATGCGTCAAGGTGTCGGCCGAAGACAAGAAAGAGATCATCAATCTGCTGATGGCGGGACTGGATCCGGACACGGCGCTGCGCCGCGTCCTGGCCGTGAGAGCTGGGTAGTTTATGCCCCTTGCATACGCCGGGGCGGTTTGCTATAGTGCGCCTCCTGCTTCTGCAGCGCACCGTCGAGATTCAACAACGAGTGCACACTGCGAAAAAGGATGAGTTGACGAGGTAAGCGAAACACTGCATAATCTCGCTTCTCTGCTGCTGACGAACAAAACGATTCGCCGGATGCAGCAAGGCAGTACCGAATACGATCTTTAACAATCAACAGTCGATAAGTGTGGGCGTTTGATGAAGTGCCAGTACCCTT